>JAOTZB010000109.1 GCA_029861625.1 Acidimicrobiia bacterium | reverse complement strand
CGTTGAACCCTTCGGTGCACCCTTGTCCTGGCGAATCACGACGTTGACCAGTGCCGGTCTACCCGAGGCGAGCGCGCGCCCGATGGCAGGACCGATGTCGGCCGGTTCCTCCACCAGCTCGCCGTGCCCTCCCAGGGCCTCGACCACCTTGTCGTAGCGGGTCGTCGCCAGCTCGGTCGCGACGAGGCGATCCTCGCCGTAGATCATCGCCTGGGGCCGCATCATCTGCCCCCACGCGGCGTCGTTGCCGATCACACCGACGATCGGGAGCCCGAAGCGCACGGCGGTGTCGAACTCGAATCCGTTGAGACCGAACGAGCCGTCGCCGTAGACGATGAGCACCCGCTTGTCGGGATGGGCGATCTGCGCCGCGATCGCGAACGGCATGCCGACTCCGAGGGTCCCGAGCGGCCCGGGATCCATCCAGGCACCGTTGACCGGCACCTTGATGACCTTCGACGCCTGGGCCACGATGTCGCCGCCGTCACCGATCACGATCATGTCGTCGTCGATGGCGGCCGCGATCTCGGCGCAGAGTCGCAGCGGATCGATCGGCACCTCGTCGCTGGTGAGCTGAGCGGCTTGGGCCTCGGCCATCGCATCCTCGCTCGCCCGCAGCCGGCTGCCGTGGGCCGAGAAGTCGGCCCCGCCCGCCCTCAGGATCGTGTCCCGAAGCGCGTCGAGATTCCTCCCGAGGTTGCCGACCAGTCCGACATCGGCGGCTCGATTCTGACCGACGAGCGTCTCGTCGAGATCGAGCTGCACGATCCGGGTGTCGGGCGGGATCGACATGCCGAACTTCATGCGGAAGTCGAGGGGGGTTCCCGCGAGCACGACCACGTCGGCCGCCGCCAGGGCCTCCTTGCGGGTGCGGTTGAAGAACTGCGGGTGATCCATCGCGAGCAGACCGCGGGCCATGCCGTTCGTGAAGCACGGGATCGCCAGTGCCTCGGCGAAACGTCGCAGGGCCGCCGCGCCGTCGCTCCACTTCAGCGACGTTCCGGCCATCACCATCGGGTGCGACGCCCCCGCCACGATCGCGCCGGCCTCATCGAGCTGGGCCTGGGGAGCGGTACCTGCGACCCGGTAGTCGCGGAACACGGGTGCGGGCACCGAGTCGAGGTCGATCGGGGCGTGGAGGACGTCCATCGGGACCTCGAGAAACGCCGGTCCCGGTACACCGGACAGCGCGGTCCGGATGGCGATCTCGAGGTACTCGCCGAGCCGATCGGTCTGGTAGCAGGCATCGGCCCACTTCGAGATGGGTCGCATCACCGCGACATGGTCCATCTCCTGCAACGAACCTCGGCGGAGATTCGAGAACGGGCCCTGACCACCGATGACTACGATGGGCGAGTTGGCCCGCCAGGCGTTCGCGACTCCCGTCACCCCGTCGGTGACACCGGGGCCGGCGGTCACCACAGCGACACCGACGCGTCCCGGGTGCAGCCGTGCCCACGCGTCGGCCGCATGGACGGCCGCCTGCTCGTGGCGGACGTCGATGACGTCGATCCCCTCGTCGAGACAGCCGTCGTAGATCCCCATGACGTGGCCACCCGACAGCGTGAACAGGCAGTCGACGCCTGCGGCCTTCAGGGTCCTGGCAACCAGCCGGCCTCCGTGGGTCATCGCTCTGTGCCTCCCAGATCGCTCGCCAAAGGGCCTACCCGGCAAGTCACCTCGATCGCAAGATGCCTGCCGGTCATTCCGGGGCGTAGGACAGGAGCGTTCGCATGTAGTTCGCCCGTTCGAACGCGGTCGGATCGGGTACCGACGCCTGGCTGACGCTCCCCCGCGCCTGATCGAGCGACGTGTACTCGCGTTCGGTGAACCAGTCGCGAACGCCGTCGAGCACCGTGGCGATGTGGCCCGGCCCGTGCTGCAACAGCGCCGAGGTCATCATCGTCACGTCCGCACCGGCGAGGATGAGCTTCACCACGCCGTCGGCGTCGTGGACACCCGTCGTCGCCGCCAGCTCGGCGTCGATCCGGCCTCGCATGATCGCGATCCAACGGAGGATCAGCCGCATCTCGGCCGGCGAGCTGAGCACGAGGTCGGGCGACACGTCGAGCGTCCCGAGGTCGATGTCGGGTTGGTAGAACCGGTTGAAGAGCACGAGTGCGTCCGCGCCGGCCGCCGCGAGCCGGCGGGCCATGTTGACCGGCGAGCTGAACGAGGGGCCGATCTTGACGGCGAGCGGGATGTCGATCGCCGAACGGACGCTCTCGACCAGGCGCAGGTAGCGATCCTCCACCTCGAGACTCGTTGCATCGGGATCGGCAGCCACCAGATAGATGTTCAGCTCGAGGGCATCGGCGCCCTCGTCCTGCAACGACGTGGCATATGACGTCCAACCGCCCTCGGAAGTGCCGTTGAGGCTCGCGATGACGGGGATCGTCAGCTCCCGTTTGGCCGCGACGAGCACGTCGAGGTACTCCTCGTCACCGGCGTTGTAGTCGTCGAGCTCGGGGAAGTACCCGCCGTAGGTCTCGGCGTTGAACTCGGCACCGACCTCGAAACCATGGTCGAGCGCCAGCGAGTCGTGCTCGACCTGCTCCTCGAAGAGGGACGGCAACACGACCGCCGCCGCTCCGGCCTCCTGCAACGCCAGGAGCGAGTCGATCGAGCCGGTGAGGGGTGACGACGACGCCACGATCGGATGGCCGAGGGTGAGTCCGAGATAGCGGGTCGTGAGATCGGTCATTCGTCCTCCTCCTCTTCGAGGATGCCGTACCGCGCGGTTCGTTCGACCTCGACCATCTGTTCGTAGAGGTGCCACCGATCGTCGATATCGGCCTGTGCCAGGGTCATCAGCTCGTCGGCCACCTCGGGGTTGGCCCGGGTGAGCATCGAGAACCGGGCCTCGGTCATCGCGAACTCCTTGAACGGGATCTTCGGCTTGGAGCTGTCGAGGTGCAGTCCGTGGTCGCCGGCCGCCTCCCGACGG
This sequence comes from Acidimicrobiia bacterium, assembly GCA_029861625.1. GTDB lineage: Bacteria > Actinomycetota > Acidimicrobiia > Acidimicrobiales > JAHEJN01 > JAOTZB01. Next base: position 7,736 of record JAOTZB010000109.1, on the reverse strand, counting down.
GGGTCGTAGCGGTAGAGCGGCCAGTAGCCACTGGCGGCCGCCATCTTCTGGTGGCCCATCATGTCGGCCATGTCGATGCCGTGCGCGATGCACGGGCTGTACGCGATGACGAGCGACGGTCCGGGGTGGGCGGCAGCCTCGGTGAGGGCCTTGACGGTCTGCGTCATGTTCGCGCCCATCGCGATGTGGGCGACATAGACGTCGCCGTAGGCCATGGCGATCATGCCGATGTCCTTCTTCGCGGTCGTCTTCCCGCCAGCAGAGAACTTGGCGATGGCCGCGCGTGGGGTGGCCTTCGAGGTCTGGCCGCCCGTGTTCGAGTAGACCTCGGTGTCGAGCACCAGGATGTTGACATCTCGGCCCGACGCCAGGACGTGGTCGACTCCGCCGAACCCGATGTCGTAGGCCCAGCCGTCGCCGCCGATCGACCAGACGCTTCGTTTGATCAGATGATGGGCGAGAGAGGTCAGCCGGCGAGTCAGCACATCGGGATTCGATTCGAGCCACTCCCGGAGCTCGGCAACTTGCTCGCGCTGGCGGGCGATCGCCGCCTCGTCACCCTTGTCGTTCTCGAGGATCTCGATGGCGATCGGGCCGACCCGGGGGGCGAGCTCGGACAGGAGGTGCCTGGCCGCGGCCTCGTGGTGATCGAGGGCCAGCCGCATGCCGAGGCCGAACTCGGCGTTGTCCTCGAAGAGCGAGTTGGCCCAGGCCGGACCACGGCCCTCGGCGTCGACGGCCCACGGTGTCGTGGGGAGATTCCCACCGTAGATCGACGAGCAACCGGTGGCGTTGGCGACGACCATGCGGTCACCCATCTGCTGGGTGAGAAGCTTCAGATACGGTGTCTCGCCGCACCCCGCGCACGCACCGGAGAACTCGAAGAGCGGTTGGGCCATCTGGGAGCCCTTCACCGTATCGAGCTTCAACAGGCTGCGATCGTGCTCGGGCAGCGAGAGGAAGTAGTCGAAGTTGACCCGCTCCACGTCGAGATGGTCTGCCTTGGCCTCCATGTTGATCGACTTGTGCTTCACGACCTCCTTGCTCTTGGCCGGACAGATGCTCACGCATACGCCGCAGCCGGTGCAGTCGTCGGGGGCCACCTGGATGATCGCCCTCATGGTCGGATCGGACCGGTCCTTCCACGGTCGGTGCCGGAACGAGCTCGGCGCCCCCGCCAGCTCGGCCTCGGGCAGGACCTTGAGCCGGATCGCGGCGTGGGGACACACGAGGGCGCACCGGGCGCAGTCGATGCAGATCTCGGGATCCCAGATCGGGATCTCCGCCGCGATGCTGCGCTTTTCCCATCGCGTGGTTCCCATCGGGAAGGTCCCGTCGATCGGGAAGGCGCTGACCGGGAGCAGATCTCCTTCGCCTTCGATCATCCTCGCCGTCACCCGCTGGACGAAGTCGGGCGCCGCCGGAGGAACCGGAGCCGGACGGTTACGAGTGCTGGTCGCTCGATCGGGCACGGTCATCCGCCGGAGGGCGGCCACCGACGCATCAACCGCTGAGAAGTTGCGTTGCAGCACGATCTCGCCGCGTTTCCCGTACGTCTTGGCGATCGATGCCTTGATGGCCTCCGCCGCTCGATCGGCGGGGAGCAGACCCGACAACGAGAAGAAGCACGTCTGGAGCACCGTGTTGATCCGGTTTCCCAACCCGTGTTCCCTGGCCACGCTCCCGCCGTCGACGACCCACGCCACGAGCTGTTTTTCGATGATCGTCCGCTGGACCTCGGCCGGAAGGTGCTCCCATGTCTCACCGGCTGGGAAGGGTGAGTTGATCAACAATGTCGCGCCGCGGGCCGCGATGCCGAGCAGGTCCTGACGCTCGAAGGACCCGAAGTGATGGATTGCGACGAAGTCGGCCTCCTGCACCAGATACGCGGACCGAATCGGATCGGGCCCGAACCGGAGGTGCGACACGGTCGTCGACCCCGACTTCTTGGAGTCGTAGACGAAGTAGCCCTGGGCGTACAGCGGGGTCAGCTCACCGATGATCTTCACCGAGTTCTTGTTCGCTCCCACGGTGCCGTCGCTACCGAGGCCGTAGAACACGGCCCGTGTCACGGAGTCGGGCTCGTGCCACGCGTCGGCGTCGTGGGCGATGCTCGTGTCGGTGACATCATCGACGATTCCGATGGTCACCTCACGCCGAGGCGACTCCGATTCGAGCTCGCCGAAGACCCCCAGGACCATGGCGGGCGTGAATTCCTTCGACGACAGCCCGTAGCGGCCGCCGATCACCGTGGGCACCGGGCTGGGGGCTCCCTCGGAGGGGGAAGGGCCGGTCCAGCGTTGCGCGAGCGCGGCGACGACATCGAGGTAGAGCGGCTCACCGGCCGACCCCGGCTCCTTGGTCCGGTCGAGGACAGCGATTCGTTCGGTCGTCGCCGGGAGCACGTCCACCAGCGCGGCCACGTCGAACGGGCGATAGAGGCGCACCGTGACGACTCCGACGCGTTCGCCGGCGGCCACCATGGCGTCGACTGCCTCACACACCGTGCCTGCGCCCGAACCCATGATCACGATCACCCGCTCTGCGTCGGGGTGGCCGTGGTATTCGAAGAGGTCGTACCGGCGCCCGGTCAGCTCAGCAAAGCGCTCCATCTCGGCCCGGACGACGTCCGGAACCGCCAGGTGGTGAGGGTTCGCTGCTTCCCTGGCCTGGAAGAAGACATCGGGGTTCTGGGCCGTTCCCCGTAGGACCGGCTGATCGGGATCGAGGGCCCGGAGGCGGTGGGCGACGACAAGATCGTCGTCGATCATCGATCGGATGACCTCATCGTCGACGACCTCGATCTTCGCCACCTCGTGGCTGGTCCTGAACCCGTCGAAGAAATGGAGGAAGGGCACTCGGCTCCGGAGCGTCGCGGCATGCGCGATCAGCGCCAGATCCTGGGCCTCCTGAACCGAACCCGACGCGAGCATCGCCATGCCCGTCTGGCGGGCAGCCATCACGTCGCTGTGATCACCGAAGATGCTCAGCGCATGTGTGGCGACCGAGCGGGCCGCCACATGAATCACCGAGGCCAGCAGCTGCCCCGCGATCTTGTAGAGATTCGGGATCATGAGGAGGAGGCCCTGTGACGCGGTGAAGGTCGTCGTGAGTGCACCGGTCTGGAGCGCGCCGTGCACGGCACCTGCAGCGCCGGCCTCGCTCTGCATCTCGATGACCTCGGGCACCGCTCCCCACACGTTGCACACACCAGCCTGTGACCACGCGTCGGCGAGCTCGCCCATGGGTGAGGCGGGCGTGATGGGATAGATGGCGATGACCTCGCTCACGCGGTGGGCGATGCGAGCTGCCGCCTCGTTGCCGTCGACGGAGATGTGAGCCGGATCAGCCATGGATGCCCCCTTTGGACCTTCGACCCTGGAGCGGCCGGCATCTCCGAGGTTTCACTACGAGCACGCCTGGACGAGACTGACGTCGAGATCGAGCGCTGGAGACAGCATGAAAGGACCCATCGTGGACCGCAACCCCGACGATCTGACCGACCCGGTGGCCATCGACATCGTGGGCCGAATGGGCGTGCTCGACCCGGACCAGTGCATCAAGCTGATCGAATCGACCCCGATCGGACGGATCGGGTTCTGGGCCGATGGCGGCCCGCTCGTTCTGCCCGTGAACTTCGCACTGTTCGAGGGCTCGGTCATCTTCAGGACGCTCGAGGGCCAGAAGCTCGCCGCAGCCAGCGACGGCCAGACCGTCTGTTTCGAGGTCGATCACTGGGATGCGTCGGACCGATCGGGCTGGAGCGTCGTGCTCACCGGCGTCGCCAGGGAGGTGACCGACTGGGCCGAGCAGGAACAGCTCGAGAACATCGGGCTCGTGCCGTGGGCGCGCGAGAAGTGGCGGCCGATGTGGGTTCGGATCGATCCGACCGAGATCTCCGGTCGGGTGCTGCGCTGATCCGATCATGAGCGGAGCGCGGCGTGGGCTGCAGCCAACCGCGCCACCGGCACTCGATACGCAGAGCAGCTGACGTAGTCCAGACCGAGCCGCTGGCACAGCGCGATCGACGCGGGCTCACCACCGTGTTCACCACAGATCCCGACGTGGAGGCCCGGCACCTCGGCCCGACCCTCCGTGATAGCGATCTCCATCAGCCGACCCACGCCCTCCTCGTCGATCGAGTGGAACGGGTTGGTGTCCATGAGATGGTCGCCGATGTAGGCGATCAAGAAGCTGCCCTCGGCGTCGTCGCGACTGATGGCCATGGTGGTCTGGGTCAAGTCGTTCGTGCCGAAGGAGAAGAAGTCGGCATGTTGCGCGATCCGACCGGCGGTGAGAGCGGCCCGCGGCACCTCGATCATGGTGCCGATGGGGATCTCGAACGACTCGTCCTGCTCGTCGTACCCTTCCATCTCCTCGAAGACCGCATTCATCTCGGACTCGATCAGCGCCCGGGCCGCTTCCATCTCGGAGGCACGGCTGACAAGCGGCACCATGATCTCGGGCCGCACCGACATGCCCTCGTTCTTGACCGCGAGCGCGGCCTCGACGATCGCCCGCGTCTGCATCCGGATGAGCTCGGGAATCCGCAGCCCGAGACGGACGCCACGCAGGCCGAGCATCGGGTTGGTCTCGCGGAGATCGTCGACCCTCGCCAGCATCGTCCGCACACTGGTCAGCTCCGAGACCAGCTCGTCGACGGCCGCGAGGTCCTTGGCGTTGATGAGCCTGATCTGGAGATCTGCCTCGGTGCGGGTGAGCTCGTCGAAGCTCGGCAGGAACTCGTGGAGCGGTGGATCCAGGAGTCGGATGATGACCGGGTGGCCCTCCATCGCCCGGAACAGGCCCATGAAGTCGCTCCGCTGCATGGGCAACAGCGCCTCGACCGCCTCCCGTCGCTCGACGGGGGTGGGCGCGGTGATCATCTGCTGGACGATCGGCAGGCGGTCGGGGTCGAAGAACATGTGCTCGGTGCGGCACAGCCCAATGCCGGCCGCGCCGTACCGACGAGCCCGCTCGGCCTCGATGGGGTCGTCGGCGTTGGCCCTGACGCCGAGCGTGCGGAACTCGTCGGCCCATTCGAGGAGGGTCGACAGCCACGGGTTGTCGATGTCGGGCGCAGACGTCTCGATCTGCCCGGCGTAGACCTTTCCGGTGGTCCCATCGACCGAGATCCATTCACCCTCGTGGATCTCGTGGGTGTCGACGGTGAGCAACCGGGCCGAGAGATCGATGTGAAGGGCAGTGGCGCCGACGACTGCCGGCTTACCGAACTGCCGGGCGACGAGAGCGGCGTGGCTCGTCCGGCCCCCACTGGAGGTCAGGATGCCCGCCGCGGCCAGCATGCCATGGACGTCGTCGGGTTTGGTCTCCGGTCGCACCAGGACAACGCTGCGTCCCTCCTTGGCCCAACGCTCGGCCAGGTCGGGGTCGAAGGCGGCAACACCGACTGCTGCGCCCGGCGACACGTTCAGGCCACTGGTGAGCGGCGAGGCCGTCGCGAGGGCACTGGTCGTGAACTGGGGGTGCAGGAAGAAGTCGATCTGATCCGGGGTCACCCGCATCACCGCATCCTCCTTGCTGATCAGGCCCTCGTTCACCTGGTCGACCGCGATCCGCACGGCGGCCTGCGCGGTTCGCTTGCCGCCCCGCGTCTGGAGGATCCACAGCCGGCCCCGCTCGACCGTGAACTCCATGTCCTGCATGTCGTGGTAGTGACGTTCGAGCCGCTCGGCGATTTCGGCGAACTGGGCCGCCACCTCGGGCATGTCGTCGGCCAGGAGTGCGATCGGCGTCGTGGGCCGGATACCAGCGACGACGTCCTCTCCTTGCGCGTTGATCAGATAGTCACCTTCGAGGCGGGGCTCGCCGGTAGTGGCATCGCGGCTCATCGCGACACCCGTCGCCGAGTCGTCGCCCATGTTGCCGAAGACCATCGACACCACGTTCACCGCGGTTCCCAGATCGTGCGCGATGTTGGCGGCGACGCGATAGTCGTGGGCCCGCTTGCCCCGCCAGCTGTCGAACACGGCCTCGATCGCCATCCGGAGCTGTTCGGACGGATCGGTCGGGAAGGGTGTCTTCGCCCGCCGGGAGATGATCCCCTTGAACAGATCGATCACGTGTCGGAGATCCTCGGCCGACAGCTCGGCGTCGTTGGTCACGTCGCGGACGTGTCGTTGGCCGGCGAGGACCGCCTCGAACGCCTCGTCGGGAACACCGAGGACGACGCCGCCGAACATCTGGATCAGTCGACGGTACGAATCGAGGACGAACCGCTCGTCGTCGGTCGCCTTGATCATGCCCTCGACCACATCGTCGTTCAGTCCGATGTCGAGCACGGTGTCCATCATTCCCGGCATCGAGAACTTCGCTCCCGATCGACAGGCGACGAGCAGCGGCTCGGCCGGGTCACCGAAACGTTTCCCGGTGGCCGCCTCGAGATCGGCCATCGCGGCGACCACCTCGTCCCACAATCCCTCCGGCATCGCACCATCGGCGTCGGAGAATGCGTTGCATGCCCGGGTCGTGATGGTGAATCCCGGCGGCACCGGCACCCCGAGGCGGGTCATATCCCCAAGATTTGCTCCCTTTCCGCCCAACAGCCCTCGGACGTCGTCCCAGTCACCGCCGACCGAAGCCTGAACCTCGTCGACCTGGTCGAAGCGAAACACCCAGCTAGCCATCGTGTTGTCCGTTCTTCTCGAGAGACCGGGCCGCGGGGTGTCCCCGGGCCGCGATCCCATGGTTCTGGAGTGCGCGGGTCGAGAACAGGGCCGAAGGACCCCCGTCGACACGACCTAGGAGAAGGACTCCCGGATGGCGGCGACGATCTCGTCGGGTGCGTCCTCCTGGATATAGTGGCCGGCGTCGGGCAGGTCGACGAACGTCGCGTCGGGGAACTCGGCCCGCCAGCGGGCAATGGTGGCGTCGCTCGCGAGCGCGGGGTCCTTGCGGCCGAAGATCAACACCACCGGCTTGTCACCGAGCGTCGCTGCCACTCGTGTCTCGACCTCGCCGAGCCACGGGTGCGCATCGAGGATCTGCTTGGGGAACACCGCGATGCCTTCACGCGACGCCGGCGTCGGCACGACGTCGGTGTAGTGGGCGAACTCCTTGTCGGAGAGCTTCACCTGCAAGGTCCGTCTCATCAGCTGCGTGACGAAGAAGTTGCGCCCGGTGATGAGTCGCTGCATCGGCCGACTCCCCATCGTCTTGCTGAAGAATCTGGTCATGCGATCGGCGCTCGGCCAGAACCACGTGTTCCCCATGACGAGCCCGCGGACACGGTCGGGGTGACGGGACGCGACGTCCATGCCGATGGGGCCTCCCCAGTCCTGACCCATCACCACCATGTCGCGGAGGTCGAGGTGTTCGACCAGTTCGTCGATGACAGCTGCATGCTCCGCTGCCGTGTAGCCGTAGCCCGGCGGATGGACCGACAACCCGAAACCCGGGTAGTCGGGCACAACGCACCGGAAGTCGACGCGCAGGGCGGCGACGATCTTGCGGTACAGGAAGCTCCAGTCGGGATTGCCGTGGAGCAACAGCAACGGCCGGCCGGTGCCCTCGTCGATGTGGTGCACGGGCCCGACCGAGCTCGTGAACCATCGTGACTCGAACGGGAACAGGCTCGGATCGGGCGTGAAGTCGACGATTCCTTCAGGGCGATCCATGCCTGCTCCTGTCCTCGAGGTTCAATCGACCGTGCCTTCCCAGACGAAGCGGTCGACGGTCACGAAGAATCCGCTGTCGGTTTCGGGTTCGCCGGGCAC
>JAOTZB010000108.1 GCA_029861625.1 Acidimicrobiia bacterium | reverse complement strand
CCTTGCGGAGTCGCATGTTCGCGGCGCGGGCCGGGTCGCCGGTCGAGGTCACGACGGCACCCTGCCAGGCCTGGTACAGCGCGGCGAGGTGCTCGAGCACGTCGTCGGGGACCTTGGCCGACGGCCTCAGCGCCGGGAGCTGCAGCGCGGCATATGCCGGGTCGCCCTGGGCCCGGGCGAGGAGGATCTCGAGCTCGGCCCGCCGGCTGGGCGGCGTCGGGTCGACCAGTTCGGCGAGGGTGCAGCCGAGGGCGCCGGCGAGATCGCCGAGCAGCGACAGCTTCGGTTCGGAGTGGCCGTTCTCGAGCTGGGACAGGAACGGCGCCGGCTTGGCGACGAGCTGGCCGAGCTGATCGAGCGTGAGCCCTCGACGGCGACGGAGATGCCGGAGCCGATGGCCGAAAACGGTGACATCGAGAGCGGTGGAGGTCGATGCAGGTGTCATAAGATTCGCCGATCTTACCGAAATCACCGACATCTGGGGAGACTTTTGCGAGAAGATGCTTGGTTCTTCGGAACATCGGTCCGAATACTGCTGTAGGTCAACGACGACACCGGAGCATGCCGTGATGTCTGCCAGCTTCATCCCCCACCCGCTCGCCGACCAGATCCTCACCGCCGACGCCGTCGGTTTCCTCGCCGACCTCGAGCGCCGATTCCGAGCCCGTCGCGAGCTGCTCCTGTCGGCCCGTTTCGACATCCAGGCCCGGCTCGACGCCGGCGAACAGCTCCACTTCGACATCGCCACGACCAGTATCCGCGACGGCCAGTGGCAGGTTGCACCCGCTCCCAAGGATCTGTTGGACCGTCGGGTCGAGATCACCGGCCCGGTCACCCGCAAGATGATGATCAATGCCCTGAACTCCGGGGCGAAGGTGTTCATGGCCGACTTCGAGGATGCGTTGTCGCCGACGTGGGACAACGTGCTCGACGGTCAGGTCAATGTACGCGACGCCTACCGCCGCACCATCAGCCTCGACGCCGGCGACACGCAGTACCGGCTGGCCGACGAGACCGCCACCCTGGTCGTGAGGCCCCGTGGCTGGCACCTCGTCGAGAAACACTTGATGGTCGACGGCGAACCGATGTCGGCCAGCCTGTTCGACTTCGGCCTGGTGATGTATCACAACGCCCGGGCGTCGCTCGATGCCGGCTCCGGGCCCTACTTCTACCTCCCCAAGCTCGAGAGCCACCTCGAGGCCCGGCTCTGGAACGACGCGTTCGTCATGGCCCAGGAGCGGCTCGACATCCCGCACGGCACCATCAAGGCGACGGTGCTCATCGAGACCATCCCGGCCGCGTTCCAGATGGAGGAGATCCTCTACGAGCTCCGCGACCATTCGGCCGGTCTCAACGCCGGTCGCTGGGACTACATCTTCAGCGTCGCCAAGAAGTTCGCCCGGCGCCGAGAGTTCACGCTGCCCGACCGGGCCGATGTCGGCATGACCGCACCGTTCATGCGCGCCTACACCGAGCTGATGATCGCGACGTGTCACCGGCGGGGGGCGCACGCCATCGGTGGCATGGCGGCGTTCATACCGAACCGGCGCGATCCCGAGGTGACCGAAGCGGCGCTGGCCAAGGTGACCGAGGACAAGCGCCGGGAGGCGACCGACGGCTGCGACGGGACGTGGGTCGCCCACCCCGACCTCGTCCCGGTCGCCATGGCCGAGTTCGATGCCGTCCTCGGCGACGAGCCCCATCAGATCGACCGCAAGCGCGACGACGTGCACGTCACCGCGTCCGACCTCCTCGCGGTGCACCGCACCACGGGCGCGATAACCGAGGCCGGAGTCCGGACCAACGTCAACGTCGGCCTCCGGTACCTGTCGGCCTGGCTCACCGGGACCGGCGCCGCCGCGCTCGACAACCTGATGGAGGACGCCGCCACGGCGGAGATCTCCCGGGCCCAGATCTGGCAGTGGGTCACCCACCGCGCCGATCTCGGCGGCGGACGTCGGGTCAACGCCGACTGCGTCCGCAGGATCATCAACGACGAGCTCGCGGCCATCGAGGCCGATCTGGGCGCCGACGCGTTCCGGGCGGCCCGGTACGACGACGCCCGGGCGGTGTTCGAACAGGTTGCCCTCAGCGAGAACTTCGAACCGTTCCTGACCACCGTCGCGTACCGGTACCTCGACTGATGTCGCGCGCGTCCCGGGCCGGGGTGACCAGGTCCGAGTGATCAGGCCGACGCGACGATGCCGCGGTCGTGCAGGTCGCCGATCTCGGCCGGCGAGAGCTGGAGCATCTCGGCCAGGACGTATTCGGTGTCGGCGCCGAGCCACGGCGCCGGCACCGCCTCCTGGCGGGGCGAGGCGCTGAAGTCGATCGGCGAGCCCGGCATGAGGTAACGCCCGATGCCGGGTTGGTCGACCATGTCGAACATCTTGTTGGTGGTCGTGCAGCGGGGGTCCTCGTCCACCAGCTGCCGGAACGTCTGGTACGGGCCCCAACACACGCTGTTGGCGTCGAACACCTCGCGGATCTCGTCGACCGTGCGGCTCGCGAACCACGGTTCCATGAGCGACCCGAGCATGCGGCGGTGATCGTACCGATTGCCCTCCTGGCGGAAGTCGGTGTCGAGCAGCTCCTCGAGCCGTTTGATCTTCTCCTCGAACTCCATCGACGCCACCAGGTTCTGCCACTGGCGATAGCTGATGGCGACGGCCATCACGCGGCGGCCGTCCCCGGTCGGGAAGTCGCGACCGAAGGCGCCGTACATGTCGTTGCCGATGCGGCTGCGTTCCTCGCGATTGACCTGCGCCTCGGCGACGTGCCCCAGATTCGCGACCGTCGCCATCGCGACATCGGAGAGGGCCAGCTCGACGAGTTGCCCTGCTCCGGTGCGGGTGCGGTGCCGCTCGGCCGCGAGCAGACCGACCACGGCCATCTGGCCACAGATGACATCCCAGGCCGGCAGCACGTGGTTGGAGGGCCACGCGACCGCGTTGGGTCCGGTGACGAGCGGGTAGCCGACCGCTGCGTTCACCGTGTAGTCGACTGCGGTCGATCCGTCGCGGTTGCCCTTGATGTTGACCATGATCAGGTCGTCACGGCCAGAGCGGAGCTTGTCGTAGGCCATCCAGCCCCGGTTGGGGAAGTTCGACAGGAAGATGCCGGCGTCGGGCCCGGGCGCGCAGATGAGACCGAGGACCAGCTCGCGGCCTTCGTCGCAGCGCAAGTCGACCGCCACCGAGCGCTTGCCCTTGTTGAGCCCGGCCCAGTACATGGAACGACCCTCTTTCGTGAGCGGCCAGCGGTCGTAGTCGATACCACCGCCGATCTGGTCGAACCGGATGACCTCGGCGCCGAGCTGGGCGAGATGCATGCCGCCCGACGGTGCTGCGACGAAGGCCGAACCCTCGACGACACGAAGGCCGCTCAAGATGTCGTTCACACGGTCCTCCCCGATGCGGTGGCGCCAGCGTAGGCGCAACGCTCCGGTCGACCGTCGGTGATCAGCGCCGTTCGCCCAGCCGCTCGGCCACGCCGGCCAGCTTCTCGGGACTCACCACCACCCACACGCGTTGCACCCGCTCGCCGGTCGAGTCGGGGTCGATGGTGAGCAACAGGACCGGCTCGTTCCCGGCCGAGACGTACAACGCCGGTTGGCCGTTCGCCTCGATGAGCTCGAGGTCGACCGAGGCGCCGGCGCGTCGATACAGGTTGGACATCAGCCGGGCGACGCGGGGAGGCGTGACCACCGGCCGTCGTGCCGCGCGGGCGTTGGGTCCGCCGTCGCTGACGAGGACGATGTCGTCGGTCAACAGCTGCTCGAGCTGGTCGATGTCGCCCGATGCCACCGCACCGAGAAAGGCACCGAGGAGCTCGGATCGGCGGTCGGCGTCGATGGACACGGACGGCCGCTCGGCCCGCACCCGGGAGCGTGCCCGGCTGGCGATCTGACGGCAAGCGGTCTCGGACCGGTCGACGACGGCTGCCACCTCGGGGTACGGCATGTCGAACACCTCTCGCAGCAGGAACACCGCACGATCGACCGGGCTCAGTCGATCGAGAACGGAGAGGAAGCCGAAGGTGACGGAGTCGCCGAGCGCGGCCATGTCGGCCGGGTCGTCGGCGGTCACGATCGGCTCGGGCAGCCACGGCCCGACATAGGTCTCGCGGCGTGACTGCGCCGAGCGCAGGCGGTCGATGGCGAGACGGGTGGTGATCGTCGTGAGGTAGGCGGGCGGACGCTCGATGTCGGCGGTGTCGACGGCGCGGCAGCGGATCCAGGCGTCCTGCACGATGTCTTCGGCGTCGGCAGCCGAGCCCAGCATGCGGTAGGCGATGCCGAAGAGCCGGCTGCGCTCGGCTTCGAATGTCTCGACGTCCATCGTCAGAGCCTGGCCGTTTCCCGTCCGGCCACGAGCTCACCGGCGAGACGAGCAGCCATCGCGCCGCTCGCGATCGCCGCATCGGCCAGCAGGCCGTCGCCGCCGACCCAGTCGCCGGCCACGAATGCGCCGCGAACCCCGGCGACCTCGACTCGCGGCCGCCCTGCCGTCCCGCCCCTCGCCGCCAACGGCATCCCGTGGGTGACGGTCATGCGGCGGAGGAACCGCGTGCGGACCGGGGTGGGGATCCCGGCGGCCTCGGCCACTGCCTCGAGCGACCGGCGGTCGTTGTCGGCGCTCGTCGTCGACTCGGGGTGCAGATATCTCATGGCGACGGCGGCAGCCGCTCCGGGCGGAGCCAGCCGGGCCGGTGGGCTGTGCACCGAGAAGTACAGCGGTTCGTCGATGCCGAGCACGAAACGATGTGCGGGCATCGACGGGAGCGCGAGATCAAGGACCGATGCGGTGACCGGTGGCCCGGCGTCGGCGAATGTGGACGACGGCAGCCGGAGGAGTCCGCTTGCCACGTCGGGTCCCCCGGTGGCGACGATCACCGAGCCGGAGCTGAGGGTGCGGCCGTCGTGGGCGATGACGAAACCGTCGGTCCGGTGTTCGATCGACTCGACGCCGCTGCCCGTGATGACGATGCCGCCGACCCGCTCGACCGCGGCCTCGAGCTGGTCGACGAGCGTCGCCCAGCCACCATCGAGATAGAGCACGCCCGTCTCGACCACGAGCTGGAGCTGCCGGATGGCCACGCCGGCGCTCAGCAGGTCGGTCGCCGCGGTGTAGGTGCCGACCCGGACGAGTGCCGTCGCGAGCTCGCGGACATCGCGGCGCTCGGCGGCGAGCCACTGATCCACGGTCTCGCCGTCGTGGGCGGTGGGGTCGAGCCTGGTGATCCGGCTGATGAGACGACCCAGTGCGAACCGGCCGCGACCGCGGACGGCCCGGGTCTGCAACAACGACCTGACCCCGTACGGGAGCGGCGAGAGCTCACCCCCGAGCAGCGCCGTGCCGGCCAGCGGGGGCGCTTCCCCCCGGGGCTCGACACCGAGTCTCTTCAGGGTCGCGGCGCCGATGCCGCCGGCGTAGAGCGCATGGGCCCCCTGGTTGAAGAGGTAACCGTCGAGCTCGTCGGTGGTCGCTCGGCCGCCGTTGTGAGTCCGCTTCTCCAGCACCGTCACCGAATGGCCGGCCGCAGCCGCTGTTGCCGCCGCGGTCAGACCGGCGAGTCCTGCGCCGACGACGACGATGTCGACGTATTGCTCGTTCGAATGGACCATGACGTGCTCCTGTCTCCCAGCCCGATTGGTAGTCGCTATCCGTCTGACGGGACAGCGCGTCGGTTCGTGACAGGCCGCAACACGAATCGCACCGGCCGTCGCGCGCCTCCTGGTAGGCCCGAGGGCTCCGGTACCTTCGGAAAGACAGCAACCGCGGCGTCGAGGAGAGACCGTGAAACGTGCACCAACGGCCGCGATCGTGTTGGGCGTTGCGCTCGTCGCGGCGGCGTGCGGAAGCAGCGGCCCCGCTGAGGACTCGGTGTCGACGGCCGACGAGCCGTCGGCCGACTCGGCCACTGGGGACGGTGCAGCGGACACGGCCGGCGACGAGACCACCGACGGCGAACCGCCCGACGCCGGTGCAGGTGGGGCTTCGGCGCTGACCGGGAGCGCGGCCGAGGGGTGGGAGCTGGTTGCCATCGGTGAAGGAACGAAGCCCGACCTGGCGCTCGATCCCGACGGCGTACCGGGCATCACGTTCCTCTTCGAGAACCTTCCCGAGGGTTTCGTCGCGTACGCGACCGCGGCCGATGGTTGGGTCGTCGAGAACTTCGTCGAGGGCTACTTCTACGGTCCGATCGGGTTGGACTACGGCCCCGACGGCCGTGCCCACATCGCCTACCACGACCACCAGGAGTCGACGTTCGAGGAGGACCTCGGCGACCTGACCTACGCGGTGCTCAGCGATGGCGAGTGGTCCATCACCGCCGCGGCCAGCGACGGGCACGACGGTTGGGACTCGACAATCCGTGTCGGCGACGACGGCGTCGTTCGTGCTGCCGGTGTCGACCCGGCGCAGTTCGGGCGGGTCGAGGGTCTCGAATACTACGAACTGGTCGACGGTGCGTGGCAGGTCGAGGCCATCGGCACCGGGCCGTTGGAGTACGAGTGGAACGTCGACCTCCAGGTCGCGCCGGACGGCAGCCCGGCACTCACCTACTTCCTCACCGACGCGCAGGACCTCGTCTTTGCCTCGCGAGCCGCCGACGGCAGCTGGACCGTCGAGCCGGTGGACACCGACGGTGACGTCGGCCGCTTCTCCTCGCTGGCGATCGACGGTGACGGTGCGGCTCACATCTCCTACTGGCATGGCGACACCGGCGAGGTTCGGTATGCCACCAACGCCGGCGGGGCATGGGAGACGACCACCATCGACACCCTCGAGCAGGTGGAGATCGGCTTCGAGGGCGCCCGCCGCATCACGTCGATCGCGCTCGACCCGGCGGGAGTGCCGTCGGTCGCGTACTCGGATCTGGCCGGCATTCGGCTGGCCGTGCGTGGCGACGACGGAACCTGGACGACCGAGCAGATCCTCACCGCCGGCGATCGCCCGCTCGGTCAGCTCGTGAGCCTCGAGATCGACGGGTCGGGAGCGCTACACCTCGCGTTCTTCGAGGTCACCGGCAACGGCCCGCTGTCGGGAGTCGTCGGTTACATGACGCCAGCCGGTTAGCGGGGGTCGATCTCAGGCCGGCGCCACCGCTCGGGCCCGTCGGCCGGCGAGGGCATTGCGGACGGCCGACCAGATGAAGCTGATCGTGAAGATCGCAACCGACACCAACGCCATCGTCGCGCCCGCAGCGGTGTCGTGGTGGAAGCTGACGAGCAGTCCGACGACGACTGCGACCGCGCCCAGGGCCACCGCGACCGTCATGATGAGAGGAACGCGCCGGACGACCAGCGCCGCGGCCGCGGGCGGAGCGATGAGGAAGGCGAACACCAGCAGTGACCCGACCGTCTCGAACGACGCGACGATGGAGACGGTGACGAGGGCGAGCAGGGCGAGGTGGGTCAGGCGGGGGCGGAAGCCGAGCACCTCGGCGTAGACCTCGTCGAATGTCAGGACGAGAAAGGCCCTGTGGAGCAGGACCGACCCGGCCACGGCAACGAGCGCGGCGATGCCCTGGCGCCACAGATCGCCTCTGTCGATGCCGGTGATGGATCCGAAGAGGAACCGATTGAGGTCGCCGGTGTAGCTGCTGCTGTCGGCGGACAGCACCACGACGGCGAGGGCGAGCATGCCGACGAACAACAGCCCGATGGACGTGTCGTCGGGGAGCGGCGAATGCGTGCGGACGACACTGATACCGACGACCATCACAGCTGCGGCGATGAGCGCGCCGACGGTGGTGTTGGCACCGACGATGAACGCGATGGCGATGCCGGGCAGGACGCCATGGGCCAGGGCGTCACCGAGGAAGCTCATGCCGCGCAGCACGACC
This sequence comes from Acidimicrobiia bacterium, assembly GCA_029861625.1. GTDB lineage: Bacteria > Actinomycetota > Acidimicrobiia > Acidimicrobiales > JAHEJN01 > JAOTZB01. The sequence goes on along the minus strand of JAOTZB010000108.1, from coordinate 2,841 downwards.
CACGTGCCCACCACGGATGTGCTCAATACGGCGAGGAGGCCGGCGTAGAGGGCGCGTTGCATCGAGACGTTGTCGGCGAACGGCTCGATCCACCACGACCACGGATCGGTGAGGATCTCCATCAGCTCGGTCCGAGCCCGGCGACGATGAGATCGGCGTCGGCCAACAACATGTCGATGTAGGTGTCGGCGCCGCTGCCTGCGGGGCCGAGCCTGCCGGAGTGCAGCGTGACGACGTCGACGTCACCGACCTGGGCGGCAAGTGCGTCGATGTCGCGGCTCGACTGGGCCGTCTCGGCGAAGATCGCCGGCACGCCGGTCTCGTCGATGAGGTCGGCCAGCGCTTCGATGGTCGCGGGACTCGTCTCGGCGAGCGACGATGCCGACGGGATGACGGTGCCGAGGAGCTCGAAGTCGTACCGGTCGGCCAGGTATTGCATCGAGTCGTGGTTGGTGACGAGCAGGCGGCGCTCGGGTGGGATGGCGGCGAACACGGCCTCGAGCTCGTGGTCCGCAACGTCGAGCTCGGCTTCGTACGCGGCGACGCAGTCGGCGATGGCAGCGCGGTCGGCGCCGGCGTGGGTCACGAGCGCGTCGCCGAGGTCGCCGATGGCGTCTCGCACCAGTGTCGGGTCGGCCCAGAAGTGGGGATCGTCGTCGCTACCGGCCGCGAGGGCTTCGATCGAGTCGGACACCTCGATGACAGGCGTGCCGTCGCTCTCGACCGAGCCGAGTGTGTCGATCAGGGATTCTTCGAGGTCGAGGCCATTGGCGACGACGAGCATCGCGTCGTCGAGGCGGGCCCGGTCGGCCAACGATGGTTCGAACGCGTGGGGATCGGCGCCCTCGGCCAGGAGCGGCTCGACGGTCACCGAGCCGTCACAGGCCACGTTGGCGACGACATCGGCCCAGATGCCCGTCGTGGCGATCACCGACGGCCCTGCATCGCGACTCGACTCGTTCGACGAGCATGCCGACGCGGCAACCCCCGCCATGACCGCCGCAACCGCGAATCGGTGCCACGGTGCGGTCATCGCTGTGGTCGCGGGACGTGGGCGGTCGGGGTCGACACGATGCGCCGACGTTACCGGGAATGATTCTCACTTCCTTACCTGGCGTCGGTGACGTCCGCAACCCATTAGGTACAACAACCCATCGACGTTCAGGGCATCGACACGATGTCGATAAGACGATGTGTCCTGCGGGCAGAGGTCACACAAGTCCCACCGACGGAAAATGGGGAACTCTTGTGACGACACATCCGGCGATCATCAATGCGGACGCAACTGTCAGGTCGACTCCTTGCAGCGCTTCTGAACAAGACGTCTGGGTCGCCATCCAGGCGGGTCAGTTCGTTGCTCACTACCAACCGATCCTCAATGCAGACACCAGCGTGCGGGCCCTCGAAGCGTTGGCACGCTGGGACCATCCTGACGGTCGGACACTGCCTCCCTCCGAGTTCGTCTGCGAGGCATACGCCGGAGGCGTGCTCGCTGACATCGACCGGGCGGTGATCAAGCGTGCGCTGAGCGATCAGCTCATGTGGCACCGGTGGGAGCTCGACCTCCACGCCAACGTCGACCTGGAGACGCTCGCGGACAGTTCTTTCGCCGACTGGCTCGGCCATGCCCTCTCGTCACGATCGTTCGAAGCCCGACGACTCGTCCTCGAGCTCGACGCCCAATCTCTCGCCGCGACCGAGACGACCGAGGGCTGGAACCAGGTCCTCCAGGCCCTCACCGATGTTCGGGCCCTTGGCGTGGGCATTGCCATCCAGAGCTATCAGGGGGCAATCTCGCCGGTACTGATCGAGAATGACCTGGTCACCATGTTGAAGCTCGATCAAGCGATCACGCGCCAGCTCGAGCCTGTCGAGCTGTGGGACCAGGTGATCCATACGCTCGGTGACTCGATCACGGAGAGCAAGCTGGAGGTCACCGCCGTGGGAATTGTGAGCGACTCGTCGGCTGACGCCGCTCGTGAGCTGGGATGCACGACGTTGCAGGGCTTCCACTACGGGTTCCCGACGACGAGCCACAAGGTCCTCGCCGCCATCACGACGCTGGACCGTAAGTAGCACTGCTCTCTGGGCGCTCCGTCAGTTCTGGACCAAAGTGTCACCCGGCCACCGGAGCCAACATGTCCACCATGACCCGGAGGAGCACACGGAGTAGTCGCGAAGTGGTCGCGAACCGTACCAACCTTCCCGGACGGGACTGAACGACGCGGACTCCGCAATGCCCTGACCAGCACCAAGGGGACAAGTCGGACCGCCCGGACGCTCCTCGTCCCGCTGAAACCCCCCGGCTCCCAAGGGAGCGTCTGGGTTCGAATCCCACCCCGGGCACTGCTGTGACCCCGGCATCCGGTTTGAGCGACCGGGCCGTTTGGCCCTACTTGTCTCGGACATCGGCCTCTTACCCTGAGATTCGAAGGAGGTCGGCAATGGTTTCGATCCCCGCTTCCGCGCGGGCGCTCCTTGGCTCGGACGCCGTCGCTCACGTCTGGACCGGCAGCGGTGTCGGTCCGTGGATCGAAGAAGCGCAAGGGCGCCAGTTCGAGGGGGCGACTGCCCAGGCCGGATCAGCCGACAAGACGAGCCAAGCGGGGCCGACACGAGCGTGCAGAGCATCCTTACCAGCAGAGGGAACGAGATGGCGGGCCACACGGGCGGGTTGCCGCGTCACTGGTTCCGATAGACAGGGGTGGGATCGCGGATGGAACCAGTCAGGGCGACCCGATCGGAACTGCTCGCTCGCCGTTCTCAGGTCATGGTCGCGTCGCGTGGCCGTGACGTGCTGCGGGCAAAGCGCGAGCAACTCATGGAGGAGTTCCGCAAGAC
>JAOTZB010000421.1 GCA_029861625.1 Acidimicrobiia bacterium | reverse complement strand
CTAGACCGGGCGCAAGTGCAGGGCTCGTTGATGAGGCCGTCGCATCGTCCTGTTCTGGTGTGCTGCGGTGTGCCGTGCTAATGGTTCGCAAATGGCATATTTGGCCTCCTGGAGCGGCATCGAGCGGTAGGGAGCGGTTTGGTGGTCGCCAGATGCCGCGGTAGGACGCTGTGGAGCTGACCCGGTTTCGTTGACACTCCGATCCTGGGATCCTTTGGGATGTCGAGGGGAGTCATCATGCTGAGGTCACGGCCGCCGTATCCGGCGGAGTATCGAGCCGAGTTGGTCCGGATGGTCCGCGAGGAGGGCCGCACACCGACTGAGCTGGCTCGTGAGTTCGAGCCATCCGCGCAGTCGATCACCAACTGGGTCGCCCAGGCCGAGATCTATGCTGGGGCCCCGTGAGGGTCTCAGCACCGATGAGAAGGCCGAGCTGAACCGGCTGCGGTCAGAGAATCGGGTGCTGCGGATGGAGAGGGATCTGCTGGAAATAGCAGCGGCCTTCTTCGCAGCGAAGAACAGCCCGACCCGGTAGCGGCGTTCGAGTTCATCGAAGCGGAGAAGGCCTCCTTCTCGATCAAGTTCATGTGCGAGAGTCCTGGCGTGACCCGCCAGGGCTTCTACGCCTGCGCAAACGACCACCGTGTCGACGCCGCATCGAAGACGCCGCCTACACCGCGGTGATCCGTCGCATCCACGCCGAGTCGCGCGGCACCCATGGCGCGCCGCGGATCCGAGCCGAGCTTGCGGATGACTACCGGATCCACTGCGGCCCCAAACGCGTCGCTCGTTTGCTGCGCCACGCCGGGCTCGTGGGCTGCCATCGACGCAAGGAGGCTTGGACCACCAAACGAAACCCATCGGCCGCGCCGGCCCCAGACCGGGTGCAGCGCGACTTCACCGCCGCCGCGCCCAACGAGCTGTGGGTGGCCGACATCACCTACATCCCGACCTGGTCAGGGTTCGGCTACCTGGCCACCGTGCTAGACGTCTTCAGCCGCCGCATCGTGGGCTGGTCCTTCGCCGATCACATGCGCACCGAACTCATCGTCGACGCCGTCGACATGGCCATCTTCACCAGCCGACCCGCCCGTGGGCTGATCCATCACTCCGACCAGTTGAATCCACTCAATACACCTCGATCGAGTTCGGCCGCCGCTGTCGCCACGCCGGCATCCGGCTGTCGATGGGATCGGTCGGCGACGCCCACGACAACTCCATGGCCGAATCGTTCTTCGCCACCCTCGAGTGCGAACTCTTCGACCAGGCCCGATTCCGGAACCACACCGACGCCCGCACCGAAATCATGCGCTTCATCGACTGGTACAACCACCGCCGACGCCACACCCGCCTCGACAACCAATCACCCGTCCGCTACGAACAGAACCACCAACCCGCGGCCCACGCCGCATAACCGCTACCTGTCAACAGAAGCGGGGCAGCTCCACTCGCCACCTACTCGGGCTGTTGTGCAGCCCTCCTGACGGTGGAGCCCATGGGCCATTCGGGTGCCGGCTCTGCCGGCACCCTAGAGTCAGTCGCTGCCTGGGCCTTGGTTGCGGTGGTCCTCGATGAACGCGATGAGCGTCGCGGTGTCGGTCGTCTCGCACACCTGTTTGTGGAGCCATGCGGTTGCGGTGACGGGATCGGGTGCGTCGGGATTCGGGGCAACGACGACGCCGTCGGCGGCGAGGGACTCGAGATCGGCCTGCGCCGCAGGATCGAGCCCGTTGTGTTGGAGGAGGATGCCGCCGGCCTCCAGGACCCCGACCTGGGTCGGCCGGGGCAGGGGAGTGTCGAGGACGCCGACGGCACTCGCGCCGGGGGCATGCGGGCCCGACGTCGGTGGATCGGTGAGGTACTCGACCTGGTCGTCTGCCAGCACGTGGACGAGCGACTGCTGGTCGAGCGCTTCGCGGACGGGCGCCGAGCACACACTGCTGTCGGCGTCGTCGCCACCGCATCCGGCGGCCACGAGCCCCAGCGAGACGGCGACCGCAGTTCGGAGATGCCACCGGGTCACCCCACCAGGGTGCCGTACACTGGCGCCATGTCGCGGTCACAGGTCGAACGCCACCTCGTCGAGCTCGGCGACCGGCTGAAGCGGATGCGCGACGACCTCCGAGTTGCCGACGAGCAGCTCGCACACTTCGCCGACGAGGCCGACGATGCCCGGTTGCGATCGCTCGTGTCGGAGACACCGCTCGCCGATCGCGAGCACCGTGACGCCGAGCGCCACGCCGATGCCATGCGCCGTCACCGCCAGGAGCTCGCCGACGAGATCGAACAGCTCGAACGTCGGCAGGACGAGCTGCTCGATCGTCTGACCGCCGAGATATGAGCCGATGATCGAGACGGCCCACCAGGTTCCGCTGCGGCTCGTCGTGGCCGAGGACGAACCGATCATCCGGCTCGATCTCGTCGAATGCCTCGGCGACGAGGGCTACGACGTGGTGGCCAACACCGGACGCGGCGATGAGGTGCTGGCACTCGTGGAGGAGCACGATCCCGACCTGGTGATCCTCGACATCAAGATGCCGGGGATCGACGGCATCGAAGCGGCGAAGCAGATCACCGAGCGCCGCCTCGCAGGTGTCGTGATCCTCACCGCATACAGCCAGCGTGACCTCATCGAACGGGCCACCGAGGCCGGTGCCCACGGGTATCTGGTCAAGCCGTGGCAGCGCCAGGACCTGGTGCCGGCTGTCGAGGTCGCGCACGCCCGACATCTCGAGACAACTGCGTTGGCGGGCGAGGCGTCGGATCTCGAGGAACAGCTGCAGGCTCGCAAGGTCATCGACCGGGCGAAAGGTCAGCTCATGGACGATCACGGCATGAG
>JAOTZB010000107.1 GCA_029861625.1 Acidimicrobiia bacterium | reverse complement strand
GGCAGCTACGACTACAGCGAGACCGACCTCGTCCCGTGTCACTACATCGTCACCTTCGCAGCCGACTCCTACGTGTCGACCGAGGTGCCGTTCGAGATCGCGATCGGGCAGCCCGGCGAGGTCACCGTCGACGCGGTGATGCGACGCAAGCCGCGGGCCGCGCTCAGCGTCTTCGTCCCGACGTCGGATCCGAACGTGTTCGACTTCGAGAGCGGCCCGACGAAGTTCAACCTCACCACCGACCCTGCCGTGGTCGCGTCGGTGATCGTCGACAGCCCGCCGAACATCGTGGCGAGCGTCGATGCCGCGACCAACACGTTCAAGTTCGAGGTGTCGGTCGGCGGGACGACAACGGAGTTCCTGCCGGTCGGTCCGTATGCCATCCGCATCATCGGCGCACCGGGGTTCACAGACAACAGCGTGTCGTTCACCCTGCTCGCCGAACAGGAGGCGAACATCATCGCCCCGATGTCCCCGGTCGGGAAGGACTTCGGCGGCAGGATCTTCTATGAGACCCCGAACGGCAACGACAAGCCGATCCCGGCCCCGAACGTCAACATCGGGGCCACCCAGGTCGCAACCGGATTCGACGAGGTCGGCGGGCTCCCGGCCGCGCCGTTCGTGACCCAGCGCGACGACGTCGCCCAGACGTCCACCACCGTCGGCGCCACGACCACGTGGGACCCGCAGACGCTCACCGGCCTCTACCAGGTCTGGGACACGGCCTCGTACGCCTTCACCCATCCCGACTTCGTCCAGAACGCCGGCGCAGCCACCGTCGCCATCACCGTCATCGAGAACGGCGACATCATCGCCGCCGCGAGTCCCGAGGTCGACTCGGTTAATGTCGTCGGCGCCAGCGGCTCTCAGACCGTCGATGTCGAATTGCTGCCCCTCGACGGCAACCTGGCCGGCCAGGTGTCGGTCATCAGCGTGGCTCCCTCGACCGACGTCTTCGGTGCCACCGGGCGGGTCCAGGTGACCATCGACGGGCTGGAAGATGCAGCGGCCGCGTTCACGAGACCGGTCACGACCGTGCCGACGGTGCCGCCCACGGCCGGACTGCTCACCGGCAGCTACACCGCGATCAACCAGAGCCCGGGTTCGTACACCGCCGACATCCAGAGCGCGAACATCGTCCCGGTCGTGGGCGGGACCGCGACCTCGACGGTGGTCCTCGAACCGAACGACCAGGCCATCTTCACGCAGCTCGACTACTACGAAGAGGGTCGCCTCATCGTCGAGGTTCTCGACCAGACCGGGGCTCCGCCCCCAACGCTCATCCAGGGCGCCACCGTCTCTCTCGCGGGAACCGCCTTCACCGCCACCACCGGGACCGACGGTCGCGTCAGCTTCACGGGGATCGATGTGAACGGTGTGGTTCCCCTCGCTCCTCGCCCCTACACCCTCCAGGTCGAGATCGACGGCTTCCAGCCGGTCACGACGCAGGTGCAGATGCTCCCCGGCGGCTTCATCGACCCGCTGGTGCCGAACACGCCCGATGCGGACGGTGTGTTCCAGATCACGCTCCTGCCGCTGCAGACCATCACGGGCCTGGTCGAGGCCATCAACGATGTCGGCAGCACCACTGCCGTCCCGTTGAGCGGGGCCACCATCACCTACCGCTTCTTCACCACCGCCGACCTCGATCCGTGCAACGCCACGACCGGTTTCGTCGAGGACACCGTGACCAGCGACGGCGCGACGACAGGGCCGAACTTCGAGATCGCGGGCGACGAGGGGTTCTACTACATCTGCGAGATCTCGGCGCCCGGGTACACCACGTTCGTCAACGCGACCCCCGCCCAGCTGGTCATCGGTGTCGCGACACCGGGCAACGAGACCGTGCCGGCCGGCACCTTCCAGCTCCTCGGCGCCCCCGGCAACATCATCGGCAAGATCATCAACGACAACACGAGCGCATCGCTGCCGAACCGTGAGCTCGACGGCAACAGCGGTCGCCCCGCGGCGGTCGTCTGCGTTCTTCCCGCCGGATTTGCCGTCACCAACACGCCCGTCTCGACCTGCCCGGTCGGCACGCTCTTCCAGGACACGGCCGACAACAGCGCCGAGGTGTCGTTCAACGCCATTCCCGCGACGGGCTACCGCCTGCTCGTGTTCGCCACGGACCATCTACCACTCGTGCTCGACGTCACGGTCGGCCCCGGCGCCACCGTCGACCTCGTGGACCCACCGGACGGCCCGATCGTCCTCAAGCGCCAGAAGGCATCGATCACCGCCACGGTCTACGCCGTGAACACCGACACGGGCGCCAACCAGGTCTCGTGCACGAACGCGAAGGTGCTCGGTGTCCTACCGAGCGCAGCAGTCACGATCACCGGTGGTGACGTCGCCGGGGTCCGGGGCGCGCTCACGACCAACGCGTCAGGGCAGTTCACCCTGGCGAACCTCGAGGACGGCACCTACGACGCCTCCATCGACCCGGTCGACGCCGGATTCGGCATTGTTCCGTTCGCGGAGACACCGGTGGCGACCATCACCGACCAGACCGATGTGATCCGAACGAACCTCCAGAGCAACACCGGCAACTGCCCGGTCCTGATCCCGGCCGACGACGGGACGCTGTCGGTCGTCCTGTTCGACGACACCAACGGGAACGGCGTCCGCGACGGCGCCGAAGGGCTCATCTCGACGGCTGTCGCCGTAACCGTCGAGGCGTTCCTTCCGACCGACACCGTCAATCCCGAGGCGAGCTTCAACGGAACCGCGGCAGCAGGAACCGGGCTGGTCGACAACACCGCCGACCTTCCGGCCCTGTCCCTCACGGCGGCCAACGGCACCACCGACCCCAACTCCCCCGACGACCGCTACACCATCGAGGTGTCACCGCAGACAGCGGGCGCGTTCTTGTCGCAGCCGGTAACCACCGAGGTGACACCGGGTCAGCTCGTCACGGTCGAGGTCGGCATCTTCGTCGGCACGAGGATCACCGGGATCCTGCAGAAACAGACCGGGGACTCGGTCACGAACCCAATCACCAGCGGCGACAGCGCCGCGCTCGTCGAGCTCTTCGACGGCACGGCGGTGTCCAGGGGCACCGCTGGTCCCACGGCCTTCGACAGCTCCGGTCGATGGTCCATCAACGTCGCGACGAGTGTCGCAGGAGCCCCGGACTACACACTCGTGCACTCGAATGGCAACAACTTCATCACGACGGTTCTCTCGAAGACCGAGGTAGCTGCGCTGGGCTCGCCCCTCCCGGGCGGCACCCTCGACGTCGGCACCGTCACCCTCATCGAGCGAGGCACACTCGACGTGTCGGCATCGATCGCCGGGCTGACCGTTCGGCTCGACCCGTTGAACCTCGGCAGCATCAGTCCGCCTCCTGGCTTCGCGGTCCCGCTCCAGAGCAATGGCGTGACGCCGCTCACGGCCCTCATCGACGACAACGGGACACCCGGAAACACCAACGACGACTTCACGTACTACGAGCTCACGATGGGCGCCGGCCAGCTCGCAGCCGCATTCAAGGTCGACCCGCGGGTGAACTACGACGTCACGGTCTCGAGCCCGACCGTCGCTCCGGCCACACGCGCCGATGTCGACGTTCCCGTCGGCGGCACGACCGTGGTCAGCTTCACGCTGCCGGCGACAGGCAACGTCGTGGTCACCGTGCTCGATCCCACTGGGGCCTCGTCGATTCTCGACGCGAGGGTGGCGCTCCTCGATGCCTTCGGCGACGAGGTCGCGAACGACAACAACGCGAACAACTCCGGCGTCTATGTGCTCAACGGCATCGATCCGGGGACCTACGACATCAGGGTGACCAGCAACGACTTCCCCGACGAGACCTTCGCCGCCGAGGTCACGAACCTGCTCGCCAACGAGACCCGGAACGTCACGGTCACGCTCACCGGCGGCTCGATCACCGTGAACGTGGCCATGCTCGAGGGCGGCACGTTCCCCACGGCCGGCTTCACGCTCGCCATCGCCGGCCCGACCACGCACCCGAACCAGACCGCCACCCCAGGGTCGCCGAATCCCGTCTTCACCGGACTCGAGGACGACAGCTACACCGTCAGCGTCGTCTCCCCCACGACCGGCTACACGTATCAGTTCACGCCGGCGAACGCGAGACGCACCATCACCGACAACAACCCCGACCAGTCGATCTCACTCGACGTCACGGTCGTGCGCGACGTGAGTGTCACGCTTCGCCAACCCGATGGCCTGACGGCGTTGACAACCGGCACGGTCACTCTCGAACCGGGCGGCCTCGCCCTCACCCACACGACCGGCGGCGTCTGGACGCGTTCGGACGTGCCGATCCCACCGGCGGCCAGCGGCGACTACGACGTCAAGGTGCTCTCTGCGTACCCCGACGAGACGTTCGCCGGAGTGATCGACTTCACCGCGCCCGGCGCGGCGGTCACGGCGACCCGCACGCTCACGGGCGGGTCGGTCACCGTGCGGGTCACGACGGCGCTGGCCGCGCAGTCGTACGGTGTGGAGCTCGACGGCGCCACAACCGAGACAGCGACCATCACCATCGCCGTCGCCGCGACATCGGGCGAAGTGACGTTCACCGGCCTGGCCAAGGACACGTGGACCGCGTCGATCACGTCGGCTCCGGCCGGCTGGCAGACGTCCACCGCCGACGACGACGCCGTCGTCGGTGCGACGGCGACAACCGGGTCGCCGATCATCTTCACCGCGGCGAACCCCGCACCAAGCGTCGGCACGGCGACCTCGAGCGAGGCGACGGTCAACGACGATCCCTGTGCCACTGCGCCGACCAGCTCGACCATCACCGTCGTCAACGTCACCGATGTCGCCGGTGACTCACTGACCGTGACGCTCGGTTGGACTCTCGGCGGCACGGCGGACTCGGCCGCCATGACTCAGTCGCCGACCACCGCCACCACCTACACCGGCACGTTCGACCCGGCCAACTTCGTAGCCGACGTGACAGTCACACTCACCGTCACCGCCACCGATTCGAACGGCGGTACCGACACAAGCACTGTCGACGTCGACCTCGTCGCGACCTGCCCGCCGTAGAGATCGGCTCAGGACTCAGAGCACCAGGGCCAACACCAACAGCACGATCAGCGAGACGGCCGCGATCGCCAGGAGCCAGGCCAGGAGCGCACCATCGCGCTTCTCGACGGCCTCATAGGGCGCCGGTGTCGGCATGTAGTCGCTGCGGATCTCGACCGGCACCGGATCGAGCGGATTGCCGCAGCGGATGCACTCCGTGCCCGTGAGCGGGTTGTTCTCGCCGCACGTCGGGCAGCTACGGGAGCCGATGGTACGGCGACCACCTGTCCCCGGCAGCCGCCGGAGGTTGGCGTCGGTCGACTCGGTCGTCTGTTCGGTTGCGGTGGCTGCCGGCGCCCAGAACAGCGGGTAGTCGCACTTGACGCAGAACTCGTCGGCGGTCCGGTTCAGCTGGGGCAGGTCGGCGTTCACGCCGCACTGCGGGCAGGTGATGACGGGCACTAGCGGTCCCTTCGGTTCTTCACGAGGCTTCCTCTCGAATTCCGGCGCCGACCGCCGATGGCGAGACCACGGGGGCGGCCATCGGCCAGACTCGCTCGTCACCGATGAAGAGCTCGAAGGTCACCGGAGCTGGGAGCTCGTTTCCCAGGATCTCGACCAGGTCGTCCTTCTCGGCGAGCCCGAGCGCCGAGATGCGAACCACCACGTGAGGCGGCGCACCGGGGGCCTCACCCTCGAGGTAGACCCCGCCGCTGTCCTCGATGGTGGCAGTCTCACCCGTGACGAGCTCGAGGAGGCCGCGGAGCAGCCCCTGTGACGTACCCCGCCAGCGCAGCAGCTGCGCGGTGTAGCGCACGAGCACTCGCTGTCGCACGTGGGGCAGCGTGTCGTCGATCTGCTCGAGCCCGATCCACCAACCCATGAGTCGCACGAGGTTGTCGGGCGCGACCGCCGGATCGAACACATGCTCGAGGTTGTCGATCTGGTGCATGAACGTGTCGGCGACCTCTTGGAAGATGCCGAGGAACCGGTGCAGGAACTCGTCCTCGAGCATGCCCATCGGAAGCTGATTGCGCAGCCAGTCAGGGTCGCGCTTGTAGCGCTGGACCGACCGAGCGGGAAGTGTCCGCGCCGGTGTGGCCGCATCGCTCATCGAGTGACCACCTGATGTGACGCCGACATGAAAAGCGAGTCGGACCCGAGCTTGAGCAGCTCCCGGCCCGACCCGTACCTCGTCCCGTTGCGGAGGTCGTACTCGAAGAACAGCACTTCGTCGATGCGTTCGACGCCGTTGACCGACTCGAGGAGCTGGAAGAGCGATGCGGAGTTCAGATCGGTGTCGTAGGGCCAGCCGTTGCCGTCGACGCCGCCGGTGATGGGGTTCACATACCGGTAGAGGATCTCCAGCACCCGACTCCGCACCACCGTCGGGGGCCGGCCTGGCAGCGCCTTCATCAGCACCGCCACCGTGACACCCTGGAAGTACGGTGTGCCGATCTCGACCTCGGCGCCGAGGATGCGGCGCTCGTCGAGGTGCTGCATCACCCGATCGACCATGGGAACGGGCAGGGCGTAGGCGTCGAGCTGGGTCTGTTCGTCGATGTTCTCGACGGCGGGGGTGATCAGTAGCCGGATCGGCTTGCCCGATTCGACCGGCGGGAGGCAGCGAGCACGCGCGATGGCCGGATCGGCCTCGATCGTGAGCCGTTCGTAGTCGTCTCGAGTGACCGCGCGCTGCCCACTGCGAAGGCTGTACGGACCACGGAGCTTGGCGTTCTCGACCGTCTCGGGGTCGACGCCGCCACTGGCCGACTCGAGGTTCTCGACCCTGCTCACGTAGGGCACCGTCGTGCGCATCGATGCAAGCGTGCTCGAACCGACGTTGCCGATGGCACCGCCGCCGTGGCGGTAGCTGGTGACGAATATCTCGGCGGTCCCCGGCGGCACGGCGCCGTGTTGGCGGCTGGTGCCGTCGGGATACCGGATGTGGGGCCCGAACCGGATCTCGCCCGACGAGCTGTCCCACGTGTAGTGCGGATCCTGGGGCCGTGAGTGCGTGAAGTCCGTGACCTCCTCCCAGTCGTGCTGCACGCCGTCGAAGACCACGACGACGTGTTCGTCGTCGTGGCGGTGCAGGACCGGGGCGTGCCGGACAGCGAACTGTTGATCGGGGCTCGCGTCGCTGATACCGAGGAGCTCGCGGTTCACGCGCTGGGAGTGCTCGGCCGAGACCGTGCCGCCCAACGCCGTGGCGGCGAGTGTTCGCACCTGCGGCGATGCCCGGTACTCGGGTTGATCGGGCGATGCCCGCAGCAGTCGGGCCCGCAGCCAGTGCGCCTGCGTGCTCGACAGGGTGAGCGGCTCGTGGGCACGCGGAACCAGCAACGTGACGGCTCCGTCGCGATTGAGGCCACCGGTCGTGTCGCGGTAGACGGTGCAGGGCGCCCAGGCCTCGCCCTCCCAGACCTCCCACTCGAGCGGCGGATTGGTCGGGTCGACGCCGATGCCCTCGATCACGGCCCGGACGTCGAGCCTGATCGCCATGCCGGCCAGCGAGTCCTCGAAGCCGAGATAGAACGCATCGTTGGGTTGGAGGTGCGGGAAGCAGACGAGGCTCTCGCGCTCGTAGCTCAGCTCGGCCCACACGTCGGTGTAACGATCGTTGTCGGTCGATGTCATGGCCGATGTGAGAACGGGTGGCCGGACGACGAGATTCTCGGTGGTGGTGAAGATCACCGGGGCGTCGTCGGTGACGGTCGTGACCTCGATACCGATCGGCAGCGTCACGACCTCCTCCTGGCCGGGCACGAGCCAGAACGTGAGATCGGCGGTGGCAGCCGTCGCGCCGAACGTGTTGACGCCGACGAGGTTGAGCATGCGCGTGTAGAAGACGTCGGGCACCTGATTGAGCCGGTAGAGCATCATCTCGCTCATCCAGGCGAACAGCTCGATGAGAGCGACGCCGGGATCGCTCAGATTGTGGTTGGTCCACTCGGGGCAGTACGTGGGAATCAGCCGCTTGGCTTCGTCGACGAGATCCTGGTACTTGCGATCGTCGAGATTGGTGACCGGAAGACTCATCGGCGCTTACTCCTCCCCCTCTTGGGGGATCACATAGAACGGGTACACGAGATTGCGGCGGTCGTTGGTGTTCCGCACGATGTAGGAGATCCGGATGTGGACATGACTCGTGTCGTTCTCGTCGGGTACGACCACGACATCCTCGAGCTCGGCCCGTGGCTCCCACTGTCGAACGGAGTCACGCACCGCCTGGGCCATGAGCCCGAGCGTGTTCGCGTTCACCGGTTCGAAGAGCAGCTCCCATATCCTGCACCCGAACTGGGGTCGCATGAGTCGCTCTCCGGGGGCCGTCGACAACACCATGCGGATGGACCTGTCGATGTCTTCGGCGCCCGAGCTCGTGGCGATCGAGCCGGTGTGGTCGACGCGCAACGGCCACGAGATGCCCTTCCCGATGAAATCTTGATGCTCGATCATGTGCGGTTCTCCGTCGCTCGCATCAGTTGATGTTCACCATCGAACCCTTGACGTTGGCAATCGCGCCGCCGGCGTCGACATCGGCGCCGGCGGCGCCCTTCAGTGTTGCCTTCATCGCGCCCTCGACGGTGGCATTCTGGCCCTTGGCCTTGAAGTCGCCGCCGCTGGCCTCGATGTCGACCTTCTGCGTGGCCTTGATGGTGACGTTCTCGCCGGACAGCTCGATGTCGCCGGCGTCGGTCATGGTGATGCTGGCCTTCTCGTTCTTGAGCTCGATCGGGATGTTCGTGCACTCGACGACGATCTTGTCCTTGCCCCAGTAGGTCTTCATCTCCCCGCTGCCGATGTTCATGATGAAGGTGTCAGGCGTGTCCGAGTCGGTGTCGTGGATCTCGAAGATGTGCCCGCTCTGCGACTTGATCGACCATCCCTTGACCTTGCCGTCGCCGATCAGACCGGCGTTGGGGAGCGTGTCATTGGATGTCCAGGTGCCGCCGAGAACGATGGGACGGCGGTAGTCGCCGTGCTCGAATCCGACGATGACGTGGTCGTTGACGTGCGGCATGAACTGCACGCCGGTGTTGGGGCCGGCGCCCGCCGACACAACCCGGGCCCACCAGCTCTCTTCGTCGTCGCTGAGACCCAGGTACTTGACCTTCACGCGGCCGAAGCCCTCCTCGTCGTCGACGTTCGTGACCTGGGCGTGGACGAGGCCGTTCTGGCCGAAGTCGCCGACCGCGCTCGGCCGCCCGCCGAGCATGTCGACGAGCGAGTCCCGACGCAGCCCGCCCGACGTGAACCGGGTCTTGACCCGACGATCGCGACCGAAGAGGCAGGTGACCTCGGTGAGGAAGTACTTGCCGGCGACAGCGTCGGGGACGTTGCCGATCTCGAGCACATCGCCGACGTTGATGTCGGCGCGGTCGTAGAGCTCGCCCTTGGCGACGACCTGTTGGCCGGTGACCCGCGATGCGAGGCCCTTCCCGTATCCGTCGGCCTCGGCCGCACTGTCGGCGACGATCGAATGGGCGACGGAATCGCCGTTCACCGAAGCCGAGTCGGTCCGGCCGCTGCTGCCGATGGACGCGTTGCTCGTGACGTCTGTCCTGGCTGCCTCGGCGGCACCGACGATGGGCGCAAGCGTCTTCGGATCGACCGCACGCACGGCGAGACTGGTATCGCCCGGCGAGCTGTTGAACTGGGTCTTGAAGCGGGCGAGGTCGACCAGGTAGTCGATGGCATGGGTAGTGCCGGTGAGCGATGGAGGCTTGATGTTCAGCGTCGTGCCGCTGACCCACCATGCCACGCCCGACAGTGCGCAGATCCGATCGATGAAGTCGTAGTTGTTCGTCGTCTGCATCAGGTATTCCTGCGTCGCCGCAAGCGGGCCGTTCGGGGTGACGCTCACGGTGAGGCCACAGTCGGCGGCGATCGTGGAGATCACGTCCTTGTAGCTCTGGTTGACGAAGGTGCGGACCTGCGTGCCGTGGGCCAGGCGATGGCGTCGGTCGAGCACAGTGACGGTCAGCTCGTGATCGCTCGTCGTGTCGCCGGCGAGGACCTGGTCCCAGCCGACGGAGGTCACGTCACCCTTGAGAACCGAGTTCGTGGTGTTCTCGCTGTTGAAGACGACCTCGACCTCGGCTCCGACCTTCATGGTCGACATCCGGGCCATCAGGCTCTGATCGGGTGTTTGGTAGTCGTCGATGAAACGCAATGTGGCGGCGGACGGCACGTGAACCGACTGCTCGACTCGGACATCGACCAGACGGTCGATGAACTCCGCGGTGAGCGACGCGCCTGCAACCTTCACATCGACGGTCCAGAGGGAGTCGGTCATCTCAGTCGCGCGCCTTGGGGATCGTGATCAGGGTGCCGGGCGGGACGGCGAGCGGATCGCTGATGCCGTTGGCGTCGGCGATACGGCGCCATCTGGTGGGATCGCCGTAGTACGAGGCGGCGATGCGATCGAGGGTCTCGCCCGCCTGCACCTGATGGGTGCGCTCGGGCAGCGGCGTTCCCGACGTGGGATTCTGCGGGCCGAACGCTCCCTCGGGCTCGAACTGCTTGAGCGACACGGAGGCCTTGGCCCGCAGTGGCGTCCCGTCGGCGCCGAAGTAGGTGAACGTGAGCTCGAGGCTGGAGATGATCGCCTTGAACGTGTGCAGATCGCCCCAGTGGAACTGCACCCACGGCGGACGGCCGGTCTCGGTGGTCGAGTCGTAACTCGACAACGATGTGTCGACCTCCATCGCGGC
>JAOTZB010000106.1 GCA_029861625.1 Acidimicrobiia bacterium | reverse complement strand
CCGCGACGACCACTATTGGTCAGTCGAGCTCGGCGTCGATCACCGCTCCCGCGTTGCGGTCGCGGATCTTCGTGTCGAACGTGATCGCCTCCGGCCCGGCCGAGTATGACTTCGTGTTCGCCCCGCCCGGTGCGACGGTGGTGACCGGGGACTGGACCGGCGACGGCAACAGCGGGTTCGCGTCACGGGTCGCCAACGTGTTCACCCTGGTCGACCAACGCGGCAACCCGCAGGGCACCGCCGCGTACGGCAAAGCCGGCGACGACGTGATGATCGGTGACTGGAACGCCAACGGCACCGACACCTTCGGCGTGCGGCGGGGCAACGTGTTCTTCCTTCGCAACACCCCCACCTCTGGTGACGCCGACATTGTGTTGGGTTACGGCCGCGCCGGTGACGAGGTTTTCGTCGGTGACTGGAATGGCAACGGCACCGATACCTTCGCGGTGCGGCGGGGGAACGTGTTCTACGTCCGCAACTCGACGACCACGGGGGTTGCTGATGTGGTGTTCGGCTACGGCCGCGCCGGCGACGAGGTCCTGGTCGGTGACTGGGACCAAGACGGCGTCGACACCTTCGCGGTGCGCCGCGACAAGACAATCTTCATCCGCAACGACTTCCAGACCGGTGTAGCCGAACAGACCATCAACTTCGGCAAAGCAACCGACCAGCTCCTCGTCGGCGACTACAACGCCGACGGCACCGACACCTTCGCCGTCCGCCGCCTCGAACCCGTCTGAGACCATCCGACACCAAGAGCCCGGGCGAGGGCACAACGGCCCTGTTCGTGGTGGC
The DNA here is from genome assembly GCA_029861625.1 of Acidimicrobiia bacterium. Classification (GTDB taxonomy): domain Bacteria; phylum Actinomycetota; class Acidimicrobiia; order Acidimicrobiales; family JAHEJN01; genus JAOTZB01. Next base: position 9,967 of record JAOTZB010000106.1, on the reverse strand, counting down.
GCGGGCTGCGTACGGTTCATGTCCGAGGAGGCCCCATGGACTTCGAGATCTCGGACAAGATGAAGACGATCCTCGAGATGGTGGGTGAGTTCGTCGAGCGCGAGCTCGTCCCGATCGAGGGCGAGATGCTGCACGGCGATCCGGCTCGGGTCGGTGAGCTGGTGGCAGCCGCCCAGGACAAGGTCCGCCAGATGGAACTGTGGGCGCCGAACCATCCCATCGAGCTCGGCGGCCTCGGACTCACCATGGTCGAACACGGCCTGCTCAGCGAGGCGCTCGGTCGGACACCGCTCGGTCACCTCGCGTTCGGAGCGCAGGCACCCGACGCCGGCAACATCGAGATTCTCCACAAGTACGCGACCGACGAACAGCGCGACCGCTTCCTGCGCCCGCTCGTGGAGGGGAAGATCCGCAGCTGCTTCTCGATGACGGAGCCGGAGACAGCCGGCTCGAACCCGGTTCTGCTGGCCACGACCGCCGTCAAGGATGGCGAGGACTATGTGATCAACGGCCAGAAGTGGTTCACGTCATCGGCCGACGGCGCGGACTTCGCCATCGTGATGGCCGTGACCGACCCCGACGCGCCACCGCACGGGCGGGCGAGCATGATCATCGTGCCCACCGATACTCCGGGGTTCAACCTTGTCCGGAACGTCAGCGTCATGGGTCACGCCGGGTCGGGCCATGCCAGCCACGCCGAGGTGATCTACCAGTCGTGCCGGGTTCCTCAGTCGAACCTGCTCGGGCCCGAAGGGGGCGGGTTCGTGATCGCCCAGGACCGGCTCGGGCCAGGACGCATCCACCACTGCATGCGGTGGCTGGGCATCGCCAGCCGGGCCTTCGACATGATGTGCACGCGAGCCAACGAGCGGGTCATCACCCCCGACGGCAAGACGCTGGCCGACCGCCAGGTGATCCAGCACTGGGTCGCGGAGCTCGACGCGGAGATCCGCGGCGCCCGCCTCCAGACGTTGCACGCCGCGTGGATGATCGACCGGCACGGCGCGAAGGCCGCCCGCGACGAGATCTCCGCAATCAAGTTCTCTGTCGCCAACACCATGCTGCACGCGGTCGACACCGCCATCCAGGTCCACGGCGCTCTTGGTGTCACCGATGACACGGTCCTGTCGTACTGGTACCGCCACGAACGTGCCGCCCGCATCTATGACGGCGCCGACGAGGTCCACAAGACGTCGCTCGGTCGACGGCTCTTGCGAGGGTACGCACGCCATGGCTGATCAGGTCGAACCGGTGCCCGAGGATTGGGATCTAGCGCTCGCCATCGTGGCCCATCCCGACGACATGGAGTACGGCGCTGCGAGCGCGGTCGCTCGCTGGACCGGGCAGGGAAAGGCTGTCAGCTACCTGCTGGTCACCCGAGGCGAGGCCGGGATCGTCTCGTTGGAGCCGTCGGTCGCCGCAGGCGTTCGCGAGCGAGAGCAACGTGCGAGCTGCGCCATGGTGGGTGTCGAAGACGTCGAGTTCCTCGACCACCCCGACGGCTTGGTCGAAGGAGGCACCGCGCTGCGACGCGATCTCGCCGCGGCGATTCGTCGTCGCCGGCCCGACGTCTTGTTGAGCATCAACCACCACGACACGTGGGGCGGACCGAGCTGGAACCACGTCGACCACCGAGTGGTCGGGCGCGCCGTGCTCGATGCTGCCCGTGACGCGGGAAACCCCTGGATCTTCCCCGACGCAGGTGAGGCGTGGAATGGCGTGCGTTTCGTCGCATTGTCGTCCTCACCCCAAGCAGACCACGGCGTCGACATCGGCGAACACCTCGATGTCGGAATCGCGTCGCTGCGCTGCCACGAGACCTACCTTGCAAATCTCGCCGGCAACACGACCGACCCGACCGCCTTCCTCGCCGAGTCCGCTCACCGCGACGGTCCCCGCCTCGGAGTCGACGCCGCCACGACCTTCGAGCTCGTCTTCGTCTGAAGGAGAATGGTGCAGACTGCGAGCGTGGGTGCCGACGCTCGTCGAGAGGCCGCCAGTGGCGGTGACGTCCCGACGCCTGCGCAGTCGGCCGCCAATGCGCTCGTCGAGTGGCTGGTGGCCGAGTACGGAGGTCCGGTTCGTCTCGCCACACCCGCGACATCGAGTGGCGAGGGGTTCGACAGCGACATCCACTATCTGCAGTTCACGGGCGACACGCTTCCCGAAGAGTGGCGTGCGCCGCTCGTGTTGCGGGTCAAGCCTTCCGCCGACCGCATCGACGTGGCCCGCACCGAGGCGAGGATCCAGACCTGGCTGGCTGACCGGGGTTATCCGGCGCCCCGAGTGCTGGCCGTGTTCGCACCGGGTGAGCTGGTCGACACGCCGGCCCAGGTGATGGAACGTGCGCCCGGCGCGATGATGCTCGACAGTGTGCGTCGCCGGCCATGGCAGACGAGGCGGCGCATCGCGGAGCTGGCGGCATTGCACGTCCGGCTGCATGCGATCGACCCCGACGGCTTTCCGGGTGACGACGATCTCCTCGACCGGCGTCTTCGTCTCACCCGCAGCACTGCCGACATGCTCGACGATCCAGCCTTGCGTGATGGATTGCACCGGATCGAGCTCATCTCCGACCGGCTCCGCGACGCGCCCGAGGTGGTGTGCCACGGCGACTACCACCCGCTGAACGTGCTCGTGTCGGACGACGGAGCGTCGGTGATCGACTGGACCGATGCCGGTCTCGGCGATCGTCACGGTGACGTCGCACGCACGCTCGTCCTGTTCGACCTCGCACCGATCGCCGCATCGAGCTCGGTGGAGCGTGTCGTGCTCCGCGGGGCCGGGCCGTTGCTCGGCCGGCTCTACCTGCGCAGCTATGACCGCATGGCACCGCTCGACCCGAATCGACTCGCCCTCTGGAAGCCGGTCCACCTGCTGCACGGTTGGGGCCAGGCCCGAGGACTGCACGCCGGACTCCTCGGCGGCGGCGAGAACCAGGCCCGCAGCACGGATCGCATTCCGGCGATGCTCGTCGACGAACTGCGGCGCCGATTCGGCGCGGCCATCGAGGCGATCGCGAGCTAGCGTTGGCCGCGCGCCCCGGTCCTCTGCCCGCTCTTGCCACGGTTGGCTCCCGCGTCTGACCGCCCGGACTTGCCCTGGCCGCCTCGAGGCCTCGACCGAGCGCCCGAGCCCTCACCGCGTCGTAGATCGGGATTCGGCGGTTCGCTCTCGACCTCGAGAGATCCGGCATCGACCAGCGGCTTCATGGTCGGTGCCACCCGGCCGATCAGCCGGTCCCACAGTTCCTGTTGTTGTTCGAGAGCAGTGATCCCCGGTCCGAATCGGAGGATGTCGATGATGTGCAGCGCACCGTCGGTCTCGACGAGTGCTGTGGGGCCGTCACCGCCGTGCTGATCGAGCAACCAGTATTTCCTCATATCGGACCCCTTCGGATCGTGGGGGAGGACCTCACTGCAGACCTTAGGTCTCATCTGCCGTCCGGGCCGCATGAGTTGCCGGTGACCCGTCGTCCGGTCGTTTCGGGATCCTGGTCAGAACCCGCGATGGGGGTCGAGGTCTAGGGTCCGGTTGGCGACGACCGTGTACATCGACTGATCGCCGGACACCTGTTTCTGGGTGTGATACGAGACCGACGCGTCACCGAACCCGAGCAGGTCGAGCATGCGCACGACGAGCTCGGGTGTGAGATGCCACCACGTCCAGAGATGCAACCGTCCCTCGGGCACGGGCATCAGCTTCGCAACCGGCAGCTCGAGCGCCGCCTCGGGGATCTTCGGCAACATCTCGGTGACCACGATCGTCTCGCTGGTGATGCGCGAGGCGGCCTGCAACGCCCGGAACGGGTCTCGCAGATGCAACAGGATCGCCCCGAACACCGAGATGTCGACCGGACCGAGCTCGACCGGGAGGTCATACACGTGGCCGTAGACGGCCCTCGCCTTCGACTGATTGCGCTCGTGGCAGTACCACCAGCCCCGGTGGAGCCTCGACACGATCTCGGCCCGGGACTCGAACGTGGCGCGGTGATCGTCGTGCATCGACGGGATGACGTCCCACTCGTCGTCGATCGAGAGGTCGTAGCCGATGACGTCGGCACCTCGGTCCTCCATGGCCCAGGTGAGTGCCCCGTTGGCCGTGCCGATGTCGAGTGCGAGCTTCCCGGCGACGTCGACGTGGCCGAGGTATTCGTCGTAGTCGAGGTCCCACTTCCCGGCGGTGCGCTCGCCGTTCTTCAGCTCGATCGAATGATAGAACTCGCAGTCTGCCTGGGATTCGACGTGGATCGGCTCGGCGAAGAGGTCGGCGTTCATCGATGCAGGCTACGGCGATTGCAGGCTCCTGACGACCGCCGCGACGTCGAGCTCACGTGGCTCGTGACCTTGGCCTCTGGTGCCCGTACGAGGGTCGGCCGACGCTGGGCTCCGGGCTCGCGTCTCGGGGAGGTTCGTGATGATCCGTCGTCATCGAGTGAGGTTCGTGGTGGGGATGGCGGTCGTATCGCTCCTGGGTCTGGGGCCGGTCGGCGCCCAGGACGATGCCGACACGTCGGTGACGGTCGAGGACGGCGACGCGACCCTTCCGGTCGTTCGGAGCGCGGCCGCTCCGGGCGTCGACGCACGGCATGCCGCCCGGATCGACGCCGGCGTGTTCTTCTCGTGTGCGGTTCTGGACACGGGCGCGGTGCGGTGCTGGGGCAACGGCCTCGATGGCAGGCTGGGGTACGCCGCGGTCGAGAACATCGGCGACGACGAGACGCCCGACGCCATCGCCCCGGTCGATCTGGGCGCAGGTCGGACTGCCACCGCTGTCAGCACGGGCAACAACCACACGTGCGCGCTGTTGGACGACGGCACGGTGCGCTGCTGGGGCGCCGGCGAGAGCGGCCAGCTCGGCTACGGGAACACCGAGAACATCGGTGACGACGAGACTCCGGGGTCGGCCGGTCCGGTCGATCTGGGGGCGGGCCGCACCGCGGTCGCGATCACGACCGGTCAGAGTCATTCGTGCGCGGTGTTGGATGACGGCACGGTGCGGTGCTGGGGATTCGCCGGTGACGCTGCCAGCCCGTTCGGGCAGCTCGGATACGGCAACTTCGAGAACATCGGTGACGACGAGACTCCGGGGTCGGTCGGTCCGGTCGATCTGGGGGCGGGCCGCACCGCGGTCGCAATCGACGGGGGCTACATCCACACGTGCGCGGTGTTGGACGACGGCACGGTTCGCTGCTGGGGCGAGGGTGCGGGCGGGAAGCTGGGCTACGGCAACACCGACACGATCGGTGACGACGAGACTCCGGGGTCGGTCGGTCCGGTCGATCTGGGGGCGGGCCGCACCGCGGTCGCGATCGCCGCCGGTGGTGGCCACTCGTGCGCTGTGCTGGACGACGGATCGGTGCGCTGCTGGGGCAACGCCAGCAGCGGCAAGCTGGGTTACGGCAACACGACAAACATCGGTGACAACGAGACGCCGGGGTCGGTCGGTCCCGTCGACCTGGGTGCCGGTCGGACCGCAGTCGCGATCACCGTCGGCGACGATCACACCTGCGCGTTGTTGGACGACGCGTCGGTGCGGTGCTGGGGCGAGAGCACGGGCGGCCGCCTGGGTCATGGCAACCAGGACGACATCGGCGACAACGAGCTCCCCTCGTCGGTCGGTCCCGTCGATCTGGGGTCGGGTCGCACCGCCACTGCGGTCAACGGTGGCAGCGGGCACACGTGCGCGGCCTTGGACGACGCCACGGTGCGTTGCTGGGGCACCAACTCGTTCGGCGAGCTCGGGTACCCGAACACGCCCAACATCGGAGACAACGAGACGCCGGGGTCGGTCGGTCCCGTCGCAGTCGGGGGGCAGCTGTCATTGGTGTCGTTGGCGTCGTTGTCGCAGATCCATGTCTCCAACCGGATCGTGTCCGGTCCTGCCGACTATGTCTTCCTGCTCGGCCTGCCCAACCAACAGGTCATCGTCGGCGACTGGGAGGGAGACGCTGCGGACGGGTTCGGGACCCGCACCGGCAACACCTACACGCTGACCGACCAGTTCGGGACCGCTCATACCGTCGTCGGCTATGGCAAGGCCGGTGATCTCACGCTGGTCGGGGACTGGAACGGCAACGGCAGCGACACCCTCGCCGTGCGGCGCGGCAACGTCTACTTCGTGAAGAACACCATCGCCTCGGGCCCTGCCGATGTCGTCTTGGGATACGGGCGAGCCGGCGACGACGTCTATGTCGGAGACTGGAACGGCAACGGCCAGGACACCTTCGCAGTGCGCCGAGGAAACATCTTCTTCGTCCGTAACTCGACCACCACTGGCATCGCCGACGTCGTGTTCGGCTACGGCAAGGCCGGTGACGAAGTGCTGGTCGGCGATTGGGACCAGGACGGCGTCGACACCTTCGCCGTGCGCCGCGGCAACACGATCTTCATCCGCAACGACTTCCAAACCGGCGTGGCACAGTCCGTCATCTCCTACGGGAGGGCCGCCGATCAGTTGCTCGTCGGCGACTTCGACGGTGACGGGGTCGACACCTTCGCGGTGCGTCGCCCCCCAGCCGGACCATAAGCGCACGCCAGTGTCCGACGCGCCTGCCGCGTGACTAGGTGGTCGCCGATGTTGCGGCGTTCGGTGACCGGATGACGCGAGCCAGCTCGAGCATCTGCTCCTGGTTCGCGGGGTGGCCGGCGATGAACCATCGCTGTCGGGGATGGGGCCAGTCCAGTGGGGTCGCCGACAAGCCCGCGTCGTTCGCGATCGCTTCGACATCGCTCCATCCGAACATCGTGCACTCGGGGTAGACCCAACCAGAGCCGGTCGACGTCGGCCCGTCGACGTAGGTCGCGAACAGGAATCCTCCCGGAGCCAGCGCCTTGGCCACACCGACGACTCCCGCCTCGAACAGATCGCGGTGGGTGTGACTGAAGATCGACTGGGCCACGACGAAATCGAACTCGACGCCGAAGCGGTCGGCGGAGAAGTCGTCGACGAAGGCGAAGGTCGGCTTGCGCAGCTCGACGAGATCGCGGCCGACCTCTCGATTGACCGCTTCGTGGACGAGATGTTCGTTCGGTTCGATCCCGTAGTAGCGCCCGAGCCCGAGATACGGAATGAGCAGCCGACCGGCCCGCAGCGACCCGCAACCGAGATCGAGCACACGATGCTGTTCGCGGAGACCGGCCGCGGTGAGCAGCGTGAACTGATTGGCGGCGATCAGATCGAAATCGCCGGGCGGCCCGACATAGGCCCGGTAGTGGGCATCACCGGGGCGTAGCCCGGTGCCGGCCGGGTCGGCATCGGGATGCCGTTCGGGAAACACGCGGTAGTACGCGCCCGAGACGTGTGGCAGCACTCGGCGTCGCACCGGGCCGGGCACGTGTTTTCTCAGCCGTGTCCACAGATCGCGGATGACATCTCGCACGTGGCGATCGTACTGGCCGAATTGTCGTACCATCGGTGCCGAGCAGCGGGTGCTTCGATCGGCGGAGGCCTCCCGTGGCTCGCCCGAAGCAACCTGGAGGGGGTGGCAGCTGTGACTCGTGCTCATCGGTTTGCGATGGTGGTGACGCTGATGGTGGGAGCACTCGCCGCCATGGTCGGCGTTGCCGTCGCCCAGTCATCGGACGACGCCCCCGGTGGGGCGGCGAGCATCTCCGAGGACGAGTCTCGCCTCATCGACCTCGCGGCCGAGACGGGACCGATCCGGCTGCTGGTGTGGACGGGCGACGGCGCCGATCGAACCGCCGTGCTCGGCACCCTCGAGCAGACCGACGCCAACGTCCTCATCGTCTACGACGCGTTTCCGGTCCTCCTCGTGGAGGCGGACGCCGATGTCGTGACGACCCTGGCCTCCGACAGCCGTGTCCGGGGAATCGAGGAGGATGTCGCCGTGCCCCCGGCGCTGGCCAGCTCGATCCCGGTCATCAACGCCGACGACATGCACCTGCTCGGATTCGACGGGACCGGCACCGTCGTCGCGATCCTCGACACCGGCATCGACGTCGACCACCCCTTCTTCGCGGGCCGGCTCGTGTCGCAGTCCTGTTTCTCGAATGCCGCCGGCGCCGGGGGCAAGGTGACGCTCTGTCCGAACGGGATGTCGTCCCAGACGATCGGCGACGCGGCAGACGCAGAGACCGCCGCATGTCTGAACGTGGCCGACAACCTCTGCGATCACGGCTCGCATGTGGCCGGGATCGCTGCGGGAAATGCCACCGGGACGACCCCGGGCGCGCCCGGTGACGGTGTCGCTCCCGATGCCGGGATCATGGCCATCCAGGTCTTCACCCGCTTCAACAGTGCCGGCGACTGCTCACCGTCGCCGGCTCCGTGTGTGAAGTCGTTCAGCTCCGACCAGCTCCTGGGTCTCCAGCAGGTGGCGACGTTGGAGTCGGGCGGGAGCTTGCTCCCGAGCCACGTCGCCTCGGCCAACATGAGCCTCTCCGGAGGCAGTTTCTCCAGTGCGTGTGACGGCAACCCCCTCAAGGCGGCGGTCGACGCGCTGATCACGCTGAACGTCGCCACGGTGATCGCGTCGGGCAACAACGGCTTCCTCAACGCCGTCGGCGGGCCGAGCTGCATCTCGACAGCCATCGCAGTCGGCGCAACCGGCGACTCCGACATCGTGGCGAGCTTCAGCAACCGTGGGCCGCTCCTCGACCTCTTCGCGCCCGGAGTCTCGATCGACTCGTCGGTCCCGGACGACACCTATGGCCCCAAGCAGGGCACATCGATGGCGGCACCACACGTCGCTGGTGCATGGGCAGTTCTTCGCGAGGCCTTTCCGCTCGAGACGGTGCCAGAGACGCTGACAAGGCTGAGAAACGGCGGCGTGTCGGTCACCTACAGCATCGGCGCCCAGAACATCACGACACCTCGTATCGATCTGGTGGGCGTCGGCACGCCTCCTCCGAACGACGACTTCGCCGATGCCCAGCTCATCACCGGCTCGAACATCACCCGCACCGGCGACACCAACGTGGCCGCTACCAAGGAGCCGGGCGAACCTTCCCACGCCGGGAACCCCGGAGGTGCGTCGGTCTGGTACGAGTGGACGCCACTGGCGAGCGGCGCGGTCACCATCGACACCGCCGGGTCGGCCCTCGACACGATCCTTGCCGCCTACACGGGGAGCTCGGTCGGGGCCCTCACGACCGTGGCGAGCAACGACGACGTGCCCACGTCTCTGCTCTTGACCAGCCGGATCAACTTCATCGCCACGGCCAACACCACATACCGGATCGCCGTCGACGGCTTCGGCGCCGCGACGGGGCCGATCACGCTCAATCTGGTGCAGGTCGACACGACCGACCCGACGGTGACGGTGACCACTCCGGCCAGTGGGGCGACCTACGACCAGGGGTCGAGCGTGTTGGCGAGCTATTCGTGTGCTGACGAGCCGGGTGGGTCGGGCCTGGCGTCGTGTGTCGGTAATGTGCCGTCGGGGAGCGCGATCGATACTGCTACGACCGGCGCGAAGACGTTCACGGTCACCGGTGCCGATGTTGCCGGAAACAGTGCGACCGTGGTCCGAAACTACACGGTCGTGGCCGCTGCGCCGCCGCCGCCACCAACCCCGCCTCCTCCGCCTCCGCCGTCGAATCTGGTGGTGCCGGTGCCGGCTGCGGTGGATGGTTCGACGTTGACGGTGTCGTGGACGACGCCGACGGCGAGTCCGGGTGATCCGATCGTGTCCTACACGGTGTCGGCCGGTGGGCAGACGTCCGTGGTCCCGGCTGTGAGTGTTGCCGAGGTGGGCGTCGCGGCCACGAAGACGGTCACGTTGACGGGGGTCGATCGATCCGTCGCCCAGACGACGACCGTCCGCGCCACGAGTGCGGCCGGTCTGTCGAGCTCGGCGTCTGTCACCGCGGCGGCGTTGAGGTCGCGGATCTTCGTGTCGAATCGGATCGTGAGCGGTCCGGCGGAATATGACTTCGTGTTCGGGCCGCCGGGTGCGGCGGTGGCGACCGGTGACTGGACCGGCGACGGCCACACGGGTTTCGCG
>JAOTZB010000105.1 GCA_029861625.1 Acidimicrobiia bacterium | reverse complement strand
ACCGCCAACCGCGCGGGTCACGTCGAGCGCAGAGGGTTGATGCGTCGTCTGTTGGATTGGGTGCATACACGATGGCTGGATGAGTCACCGCCGGATATCTGACGCATATCCGAACCCAGCACGACCGACCGAGAGCATCGCGCCCGTGCAGAACCCAGGACCTCAGGGAGGTGATGGCGGCAGGTCGGCAGGTGCGAGCCTTGAACCGCCCGGGTCGTGGCTTGAAGTGGCTGCGGTGTGGAAGCGTGGTCGGATCGGCATCAATCATAGGAGGAGCCATGGGTGGGCAGACTACGAATCGCACGCGCATCGGGTGGACGCTGGTCTTGGCGGTGCCCGCCGCATTGCTGGCGGGCCTGGTGATTGGGGGTGGGATGGCCCTTGCCACTCATGACGATCCGAACGAGCTGCATGCGTGTGTCAAAGACGTGAGTGGAGCCATGCGATTGGTGGGCAGCCCCGACGCCTGTCGACCACAAGAGCAGGTCGTCTCGTGGGCAATCGAGGGGCCCGAGGGACCACAAGGACCTCAGGGGCCGCAGGGGGCGCCGGCGCCGACTGACCGGATCGAAGAGCTTGAGACCAAAGTCGCCGACCTTGAGGCGTTGCTGGCCGGTGTCACACGTGGCCTAGACCGCAAGGGGCTCGACACCTTGACGTTCTCAGCAATGAACGTGCAGATCGTCGATGGGACTGGGGACTCCAGGTGCACCCATCTGTCGGGTGGTGGGAGCGAGCCGTGCAACGGGCTCGGGAACCTGATCGTCGGCTACAACGAAGACACGATCGCCACTGGCTCGCCCGAAGGCGAAGAGGAACGCACCGGTGCCCACAATCTCATCATCGGCGATGAGAACGGCTGGACAGCCTACGGGGGTGTCGTCTTCGGAGTGGAGAACTACATCACTAACGGTTACGCCACGATTACCGGGGGCCTGCGCAACAGAGCTGGTGGATTTGGCAGTTCGGTCGGCGGCGGTGCCGAGAACTTCGCGACCGGCGCCTTCAGTGTCGTGGGCGGTGGCGGTATCAACAACCATGCTACCGGAACACTAAGTGCCGTCATAGGTGGCTCCGACAACGAAGCAAGCGGCTTCAGCTCGGCCTTCAGCGCCTGCACCGCCCCCAATGGCTGCCAACAGTGAGATCGATCTCCTGACGAACCGCACCACTCGATCGCTTGTCTGGAGTTAACCCGATCCCTCACCTGCACGCGCCGGTTCAGATCGATCCTTCGCCGCGCTCTGCAAGTGCACCGTATCGAGGAGCGAGACTACGAGAGTATCGGTACATCCCGTTCGGTTGCAGATCCGAGTGGAGTGATGTGAAGTAGAGACGGGTTATAGCCAGGTTGATCACGGTCAACCTGTCGCCAACACTTCGTTCAGCCCGTCGATGGAGGACGAGAGGTCAATGACGTTGGGGCGCGTCTGGGGCGCGCGTTATCGCGACCCACCGCAAATCACTGAGAAACAGTGAGAGTCAAAGATGCTGGTCAGAGGCTGACTCCAGGCAAATCTGCAGGTCACAGAATGGCGTGCAACGGACTGTTAATCCGCAGGTCGTGGGTTCGAGCCCCACCCCCGGAGCCACCACCATGCGTTGCAGCGGGCGCTCCAAGGCCACAACGACGTTGGCGTAGCCCTGGAGCCCAAGACGGTGGGGAGGGGTGATCCGCCGTCCTTGCCCGCGAATCAACTGTCCCACCAACCCGGCGCGGGGCGATATGGGCAGATCTACCCTTCTCCCTGGGGCCGACGAGCGTGCAGGTCGAACCAGCCTCCCGGGCTCAGCGTGCCCCGCCTGTAGTGGCCGTACCGGTGGTGCAGCCACTCGTAGGCGGCCTCATCGAGGTCGAGCCACTCCCCGTGGAGGTCAGTGCCGAACGGCCCGGAGCACCCTTGGGGGAAGACCCATTCGGCCTCGGCGTCGTCGCCGGGTTCCCACAGTGGTGCCGCCGGTACGAACCGGCGATACGTCCGCTTCAACCAGCGTCGGCCGGGGAGCCTGAGCGACATCGCGCTCTCGATCCGCCGGAACCGCGCCGCCACCGAGGCGTTCGGTCGCTCGGCGATCTGCGGTGAGTTGTGGTGGCGCTGGTCGACGATCTTGAACTGGCTGTAACCGAGCCTGGCCGCTTCCGAGAGGATCTCGAGCCCGCTCATCTCGACGGAGATGAACTGCGGCAGGTCGTCGGGGTCGAGCGACCGGAGGCAGTGCAGCTCCCGACCTTCGACGTCGATCTTCATGTAATAGGGCGTGCCGTGGTCCTCGAGCACGGCCGACAGCGTCCGAACCGGCACTTCCACCGGGTGGCACGGAGTGCCCCGGCGACAACCCCGTTCCTTGTCGAATGAGCTCCAGTCGCTCTTCAGTTCGTTCACCCAGAACGTCGATCCCGCCGGGTCGTCTCCAACGCCCACTCCGAGCAGTTGCAGGCGGCTGTCGGCGATCTCCTCTTCGAAGCGAGTTCGGCCTGCCGCGACGAGAATCGGGTTGGCCTCCACGGCAACGACCTTGAAGTCGCGGTGGAGGTAGTAGGCGGTGTCGTCGCCGTTGTGGAACCCAAGGTCGAATATCAGGTCGGCGATCATGATCCGCAGGACCTTACTCCGTGGTCGTCACGGTTCGACCGACGACGCGATGACTCCGAAGTTGGAGATGTCGACCGTCATGGATCCGGGATCACTGCTCGCAACCGCTGGGGTTGGTGCAGGCGCCGTCGGAGATGATGTTCTCCACGCCGCCGTATGCCGTCCAACCATTCTCATCACCGACGATGAGATTGTGAGCACCGGTTCGGGGTTCTTCGCCCTCACGCGTACCAACGGCGACTGTGTCCTCGTTGTAGCCGACAATCAGGTTGCCCAACCCGTTACAGGGCTCATGTAGACCGCCGGTGAGGTGAGTGCAGGCGGTATCGCCAGTGCCGTCGACGACTTGCACGTTCATTCCCGAGAACGTGAGCGTCTCGAACCCCTTGCTGTCAGGGCCACGGGTCACATCGGCCAGCAGTCCTTCGAGATCGTCGAGACGCGCCGCCAGCTGGGCAGTGTCGGCTTCCACCTGTCCAAGGCGGGTCGCCAATTACATGGCCTTGCCGAATCCGGCCGTGTCCCTTGTTGGCTGGACCGCTGAAAGTCGTTCGCCGAGAAGGGTCACATTCCCGGGTTCGGATGCCAGAGTTGGATGCGATTGCCCTCGGGATCCCAGCAGTGACCGAATCGACCGTTCATGTCCTCGAACGTGTCGTCGCTCGTGACGACGCCGCTCGAGCGGAGCTGATCGAGCATCTCGTCGAGGTCGTCGACCCGGTAGTTGATCATCCACTGGTTGTGTGCCGGCCACTCGAACGAGGTCGTGTCGGCTGGGAAAGGCGCCCAGACCGTCGAGCCACGGACGGCGTCTCCCCACCACAGGACCACGTAGCCGTCGTCGTCCACGGGGAGTCCGAGATGCTCGACGTACCAGTCGCTCAACATCTGAGGGTCCGCCGCCTTGAAGAAGACCCCGCCGATCCCAGTCACCTTCGCCATCCGCGTCCCCTCCCTCGTGCCAGCGTAGGCAAGGCCGTGCGGCCGGACCCATATGATTCGGTCATGATCCAACTCGGTGCGCTTCTCGTCGTGGTCGGCGTGTTCGCCGTGGGTTGCGGCGATGCCGACGATGGCGGAGGTCTCGATCCTGCGACGGATTCGACGTCGGCTTCGAACAACGGTGGTGAGCTCGATGCCGATCCAGGGGGTGACGAGACGGGTCTTGCCGCCGACGGTGCGTTCGGGCGTGACGAGCTCGGGGCTTTCGTCAACTCGTGCGCCGTACTCACGGAGGCGGAGGTGGCGGCTGCGACCGGGCTCGTCGTGATCGGCAGCGAGGACGAGCCCAACCTGGGATGCAGGTGGTTCGTCGAGAACGTCGACCTCGACATAATCGGCGATGATGCGATCACGTGGCAGCCGTTCCCCGTTGAGCAGTACGAGTTCCAGGAGCAGGCGGTCGAGCAGGGACTCGACGGCGAGCACATTGCCGACCTCGGCAACGGCGCTGCGTACATCGGCACCGACATGCTGGGCGAAGTGTGGGTGTCACTCGATGAGCTGAGCTTCCGTGTCGGCAACCAGTTCGCATTCGGCAACTACGACGCCAGACCGGCACAGGAGGCTCTGGCAGCCGCGATCGTCGAAGCCCTCGAAGAACTGGCCTGACCCATCCACAGCGTCGACGCCAGCCACGCTGTTCGTGTCCTCAGGGCTCGATCGTTGACTCGATGACGTCGAAGTTGGAGGTCCCGACGGTCGCGGTGGAGGGATCTGCGTTGTCGGGCCAGGACCCGGAGGCGAGCGGGATGCGGTCGAGATCGCGCCCGAGCGCTTCCATGACGATCTGCCACTTCGTCTTCTCCGTATCGAGCGGCGCGTCGGGCGGCTTGCCGGTCAGCTCGTTCACGTCGGCATCGGAGAGCGTCAGGTTCGCCGTGTGGATGTCCTCGGCATAGAAGGTGAAGCCGGCGCTGGCGTCGACGAGGATCGCGCCGTGCTCGCGCAGGGCCTCGAGAAACAGCCTTGTCACGGGCGCGAGATCGTTTTCGTCGATCAGCTCACCCTGGTCGTCGACGATCCCGCTCCTCAGGCGAATGCGCTGGCCGGCCGCCAGGGCATCGGGGTCGGTGCTGTAGTAGTCGGTCTCGGTCGTCGACGCGGGCAGTGACCAGTCGGAATTCAGCGGCTCGAACGGATCGTCGCTCAGGTTGCGCGGGCCGGGAAGCGCGAAAGCGAGTGCGTGTGCGATGGCGCCGCGCTCGAGGTCCTCGGGAACGAGGAGGCCGCCCAACAGCGGCGTGCCCATCGCTCGGGCGCTGGAGAGTCCCGGTGGGTTCGCACCCGCGCCGGTCAGATCGAACATCTCGATCGCACCTGCTGCGATGATCGTCGCTCCGGGTCGGCCACCGCCGAGGCTCTCGCCTGAGCCGCCCTCCGCGGTGGTGGCCTGCCAGAAGTCGTACTCCCGGTTGGCGGCTGGGTCGTAGAGCACGACATGGCCGTCGGAGTCGAGCCCTGTCGGTCCGGCCGGTCGTATGCGCCCGGCCGGCGGCGGGATCGCCACGGGTCCCCCCTCTTGTTCTGCTGCTGGGAACGTCGGGCTCGGGAACCATGACTGCCCGTCGTAGTCCCGGATCGACACGTCGTCGATGCCGTCGCCGGCGAGGAATATCGGATACGAGAAGGCGTCGTAGTTGACCACCATGAACGGCCACGACAGCTCTTCGTCGCCAGGGACGAGTCGGGAGCTGTCGCCGATCAGCTGGCGGTACGTCGCGAGGATCTGGTCGTCGCTGTCCGGCAAGACGGCGGCTTCGGCACCGGACTGGTTCCATGCGCTTGCCTCGGAGAACAGCGGCAGCGGAAGCGAGAAGTCCCGCAGGATCATCTCGCCGCCGGTCAGGTCGCCCTCGCCCTCGTCGCCGGGGTCGGCATCACCGCTGTCACCAACGCCATCCGAGCTGCCGCAGGCCGTGGCCGACAACATCGCGGCCATGACCAGGGCGATCACCTGGCCCGCGAGCGATCTCGATCTCATCTTCCGATGCGAGGAGAATGCGTTCATGTCTGACTTCCTCCTGAATCGGGAGCTCAGCTCTCGACCGGGCCGATGTCGGGTGCGGTGCCGCGTACTCGGTCGCTGCCGGTGGCGTCAGTGTCGAGACCGTCGATCTCCTCGCCGGCGTCACGTGCAGGGCTCGACGCATCCGTCGAGAAGTCCCGCCCGGCAGGATCGACGAGCCCGGGGTCGGCCACCACGTTGCCCACACCGAACCCTGCATCCTCGAGCTCGTCGAGGTCGGCCAACGTGTACGAGGCTCCCTGGCCCACATCGAGCATCGTGTCGCCGGGTGCGCCATGGAAGATGCTGTTGCGGATGGATACGGCGGCATCGTCGGGGACGAAGAACCCTCCGGGGGAGTTCTGGTAGAAGATCGAGTTCACGATCTCGATGGTGATCTCGGTCGATGGGGTGTCGTAGCTCCAGGTGCCGACGAAGGGTGTCTCGCCCGGATCGCCGTGGTGGGCGACCAGGGTGTGGAGATAGCGGTACCTGCCCGGCTCCTCACCGACGATCGATGCGTCGGCGCCCGAGCCGTCGATGATCGTGTTGATCACGTCGCCACCGCGCCAGAGCTTCACTCCGTTTCGGCCCAGGTCGAAGAGTTGGCAGCCGAGGACGACAACGTCGCTCGCCTTCGTGTCGATCCCGTCGGCTGGAGCACCTTCCACGACGGAATCGACGACCACGATCTGCCTGCCCTCCTCGATGGCGAGGGCGTCGGCCCCGCTGTCCCCGGATCCTGCGCGCCCGGCGATGCGAGTCCGCTCCACCCAGACATGCTCGCAGGGCCCCACATTGCAGGAGACACCCAGGTCGGTGCCCTCGACCTCGACGCCCAGAAGCAACAGGCCGTCGAGCACTGCGGTCACCGGATCCGACGGTTCCGCGAACACGACGATGCCCTCGCGAAACTCGCCGACGAGCTCCTCGATCCTCGTGTCTTCGATGGTGAGCGCCCGCTGGGTCTCGCGATCTCGGCCGTCCACGGCGATGCCGGTCTCGAACCCTCGCAGCACGAGACCGTCGATGACCATGTCGTCGCCGGTGAGGCTGATCCCGCGACGCTGATCGCTCGCCGCTTCGAGCACGACCTCACCCCCCACCGCCCGCAGGCACAGGTCGTCGGTGTCGGCCTCGAGTGCCACCCACTCGCCGGGGTGCTCCACATAGGTGCCCGCCGATACCGCGATCGTCGTGCCAGGCTCCGTGACCTCGAGGGCGGCTGCGATGCTCTCCCCGACTGCCACCTCGACGACGGTCGTGTTGTCCAGACATGCCTCGTCTGCCGGGCGGGGAAAGGCATCTACCTCCAGGTCGACGATCGTCGCTGGTATTTCTCGCGGTCCGAGACCGCCGGCCGCCGCGGTCGACGATGGTTCGGCCCTGGAGCCGCGATCGACCTCCTGCTCGGCATCGCCGTTGCCACAGGCTGCGCACACGGCGAGAAAGGCCACGAGCACCGCCACCGGCTTCTGGAGCCGCATCACGGTCACCTCGGCGGAACGTACTCGTCGAGTAGTCGGGAGCCGACGAAGGGCACGAAGCCGTGTTGTCTCGACTCGTCGAGCACGAACGCCACGTTGTCGGGGTCGGTGGCGTAGTCGACGGTCAGCACCGGCAGACCAGCTGCTCGAACGGCAGTGAGGGCGTCGAGGTACTCCTCGCTGCTCACGTGCAGCGTGGAATCGGGGAGCTCGTCGTAGAGCCGCAGACATCCATCGCTGAGACTCGCCTCGTAGGCCGGGGTGTCGATCAGGTCGTCGGTACGCGGCAGCGGACAGTCTCCTGGCGGGTCGTTGTCGGCTGCCCCGTCGAACCAGACCTGCTCCTGGGCGACGGCATCGATGATCGCTCGATAGTCGGCATTCTCCGCCGCGAGCTCGGCCGCGTTCTGCGCGATGACGATGAACTCGGGGTTGCCGTCGCGGCCCGTGTCGGCCAGCGCCGCGACCCAGTCGATCATCTGGTCGACGGGATCGACATCGTCGCGAACCGCCGCCGTCGCGACGCTGTCGTCGCTGTAGGCCTCGACCCAGTCGAGGTACACGCCGTCGAACCCCGCGTCGACGATCTGGCTGACGAGACCGCCATCATCCAGCCAGACGTCGTGCCATTCCTGCCGCCAGTAGGCGACCGGGTAGTTGCCCTCCCAGCCATCGGGGTCGTCGGCCACAATCCAATCGGGATCCCCGATCCGCCAATCCGGCTCCCAGTACACCCGGTAGTCCTCGGCCTGGCCGATGTCGACGTACGCGAGGACGAGCCTCTCGCCATCGGCCTCGTGCAGCCGTTCGACGACGTCGGCCATCGGGTAGTCGGTGTTCTGCTGCTCCGACG
The DNA here is from genome assembly GCA_029861625.1 of Acidimicrobiia bacterium. Classification (GTDB taxonomy): domain Bacteria; phylum Actinomycetota; class Acidimicrobiia; order Acidimicrobiales; family JAHEJN01; genus JAOTZB01. Next base: position 2,871 of record JAOTZB010000105.1, on the reverse strand, counting down.
GGATGAAGTCCAGGACGACCATGTCGTGGTCGGACTCCACGATCTCGTCGACCGTGGCCGCGTCGAGATTCACATCGATGAGGTAGAGCCAGTTCTCAACCGCCTCGAGCTGTCGACGGCGCTCGTCGGTGGCCGGACTGACCTGTTCGTCGGTCGACGCCGTGTTCGTCGAGTCGACGCTGAGGTCTGCTGAGCCGCAGGCGGACGCGATCACCGCGATCAGGCCGAGCGACCACCAGAGCGCTCGGATCCGGAGATCCAAAGCAACCTCCCTGCCTCGCTGTGGGCGACGCGGAGCATGCCCACGACTCTTCTCGACCAGCATCCACGCCGGCTCTGGCCCCCGAACAGAGCACAACGTCAGCATTGCGTCGGCATGTTCGGCTGCCGGCCGGCGACGACGTACGCTCGGGCCATGCCCACCTCGATGGAGCTCGACATCGCCGGACCCGTGCACGTCGTCGACCACGGCGGCACGGGCAAACCGATCCTGCTCGTACACGGGCTCGGCGGTTCCCACGTGAACTGGTCGGCGGTGGCCGAGCCGCTCACCGAGCTCGGGTCCGTTCGCGCCATCGACCTGATCGGCTTCGGCCGCACGCCACCAGCCGACCGCTCCTCGGCGGTCGACTCGCAGCGCGATCTGGTGCAGGCCTACCTCCGCGACCACGCCGACGGCCCGGCCGTGCTGGTCGGCAACTCGATGGGCGGCCTGATCTCGATGCTCGTCGCCCGCGCCACGCCCGAGCTCGTCGACTCGCTCGTGCTGGTCGGTCCGGCGCTTCCGGTCGTTCGACCTCGGGTCGACGCCGGTGTGCTGCGCAGGCTCGCACTCCCGCTGGTGCCCGGACTCGGGCCCCGCTCGTTTCGCAACGCCTACGAGAAGGCCATCGAGAATCCCGAGGACTTCCTCGACGAGATGCTCGGCGTCGTCTGTGCCGACCAGTCCCGCATCCGACCGGAGGACCGCGAGCAGGCACTGGCCATGGCCCGCGAACGCGTCACGATGCCCTGGGCCGGCGACGCGTTCGTCGACGCGGCCCGGTCGATCTTCAGGATCGTCATACGGGGCCGTACCTTCGCCCGGCGCGTCGCTTCCATCGAAGCTCCGGCACTCGTCGTGCACGGCGACCAGGACCGTCTCGTCGATGTGGCATCGGCCCGCTGGCTGATCAGGCAACGCCCGGGCTGGCGCCTCGAGGTGCTCGAGGGCATCGGCCATGTACCCCAGCTCGAGGCCCCCGACCAGTTCCTCGAGATCGTCGGTGCATGGCTCGCCGATCCGACCGCAGGAGCCGCGGCCAGCTAGCGCCCGACCGTTTGGGCCAGCGCAACCCGATCTCGGACCACCCGATCTGGCGGCTTGATCTCCGTCGTGTTGTCCCGTGATGTTGTCGCAGGCGCCACTGTGAGTCCTAGAGTCGGCCGGGGGCCCGTAGCTCAGTGGTCAGAGCAGGCGACTCATAATCGCTCGGTCCCGGGTTCGATCCCCGGCGGGCCCACGAGCCGAATCTCCGTCCCACCCATCGATCTGGCCGCAGCTTGTCACCCGCAGGGTGACCAACTGCAGCCAGAACGGAGTTGAGGTAGGGTCGCCGGGGCGCCTCGGGGGAGACCTCCGAGGGGACGACACAGGGAGATTGGGTGGCCATGCGGAAGCTGTGCGGAGTTCTCGGTGCCTTCGTGATGATCGCGACGATGTTGACGATCACCGGAGCAAGTGCGCAAGACGATGAAGGGGGCGAGCGGGTCGGCGACCCCGATCGGGTCGTGGAGCAACCTGTCTCCGATCCGACCGTGTACCCGCCACCCGCGAACGGACCCGCAGGTCCCGGAAGCGTCAGCTCGGCGGCATCGGGCACGTCCTCGACCGGCGTGATCTCGGTGTTCTTCGGACCCGCACCGGCTTCGGTGACGTTGCCTGTCGACGCATTCGGCACCATCAACGACGTCAACGCCCGAGTGAGGATCAACCACACGTGGGCCAACGACGCGGTCCTCACGCTGAAGCACCCGAGCGGGACCAGCACCGACATCAAGTCGTCCGACCTCACCGACGCCGTCGGGCTCGACGACTTCGGCACCGGACCGGCATGTTCGGGCACCTTCACGACCTTCGACGACGAGGCGGCCACGCCGATCGGCGCGGCCAACCCGCCGTTCGCCGGCAGCTTCAAGCCGAGCAACCCCCTCAGCGTGTTCGACGGCAAGGAAGCCGCCGGAGTGTGGGAGCTCACGCTCGGCGACGACTTCCCGGCCGTAGACGACGGAACACTGCTCTGCTTCGAGCTCGTCATCGACTACACCGAGACCTTCCCGACCGACTTCCGCAACGGCAGCTTCGAGGACGGCAAGCACTTCGCCGGCTGGGGCGTGAGCGACATCTCGCCTGCGTTCATCCCGATCGGAGTCCGCGACCCGGGCTTCTCCCCAGGCTTCGGTCTCTTCCCCACGGCTCCGACCGACGGCGTGCAGTCGGCGTCCCACGGATTCGACGGCATGGGTCCGGGAAACATCGACCTCTATCAGGACCTGAAGCTACCCCCGGGGGCGCTGCTCACCTTCGACTGGGGCGCCGAGTGGGACTACAGCTTCGGCACTCCCACGAAGGACCGTTCGTTCGATGTGATCGTCGCCCCCGCCGGCGGCGGAACGCCGCTCGCCACGATCCCGATCTTCGAGACGGACTTCGCCGGCAATGGAGTGTCGCTCGCGTCCGCATCCGTCGACGACGAGCTCGAGGTGAACATCGAGACGTCGAGACGCGGCAGCATCTCGACCAGCGCGGTCGTCGGCACCGGCTTCTTCACGACCTCGATCGACCTCAGCAACATGCCCTCGGCCAACGTGCGCATCCGCTTCCGCGCGACG
>JAOTZB010000104.1 GCA_029861625.1 Acidimicrobiia bacterium | reverse complement strand
GTGAGCGCGACGAGCCCCCAGAACATCGCACCGTTGGGGAGGCCGGGAAGGTCGAGCGCCGGGACACCGAATCCCAGCAACAGGATCAACAAGATGAGCGGGATACCGCGGAACACGTCGATGAAGACCACCGCGAGCAGCCGCAGCGGGAAGAACGCCGGCCCGCGGAAGCTCCGAAGCACGGCCAGCAACAGTGCGGCGACGGGGATGGTGAGCATGGCATAGAAGAACAGCTCGAGATTGAGCCAGAATCCGTCGACGACGTCCGGCCACGATTCCCGGAAATCCTCGCCGTTGAAGAACTGGTTGCGGACCTTCGGCCAGTTCGGGCTGGACACGATCAGCCAACCGGCGAGGCCGAAGAACGCGACGGTCGACACGAAACCGATCAGCGCACCCTTCGCGCCCTCTTCCCTGAGGAGGTCGGCTGTTGCCGAGCGACGCCGACCGAGCCGGGGATCCGGCCCGTCGGCGTCGCGTTCGGCGATGTCGGTCACCGGGTCGGCCTGAACAGTCGCCCGGCCGCGCTCACTGCTCGAGCGACGGGATGCTGCCGCCGTCGTTGAGCCACTCGTCCTCGAGCGCGTCGATCGTCCCGTTCTCGCGCAACGACCCGAGCGCCACGTTCACACAACCGACGAGCGCACTGCCGTCCTCGAACAACATGCCGAGCTCTTCGGGTTCGTCGCCGGTGCGGGGAAGCACACCGATGATCGATGCATCGGGGATCTCGACGGCGGTGATGAAGAAGGCCGTCGGGAGGTCGGTGACGATGCCGTCGACCTGGCTGGCGTCGAAGGCTGCCTTGGCCGCGGCGTTGTCGTCGAACACCGAGGCCTCGGACGAAGGCTGGATGACCATGTCGATGTAGTCGAGGCTCGTGGTGCCGATCGCCGCGCCGAGCTGCGCGTCGGCCAGGTCGCCGAGCGAGGTGGCCCCGGCGATGTCGTTGTCGGGCGAGCCGATGATGGCCTGCTCGACGACGTAGTAGCCGTCGGAGAAGTCGACGACCTCGTCGCGATCGGGGGTGATGGAATACTGCTGGATGTTGAAGTCGTACGCCTTCTCACCGGGGGCGATCGCTTCATCGAACCCGGTCCGGGTCCATGCGACCTCGGGAACACCGAGCTCCTCGGCCAGCGCATACACCAGCGCGCTCTCGAAACCCTGCTGGTTGGCGGGATTGTCGTCGATCATCCACGGCGGGAACACCGGCTCACCCGTGGCGACGGTGAGGGTGCCCGGCTCCTCCAGCGCGAGGTCGGCCGCGTCGCATGATGCGTCGCCCGCATCGGCTGCCGTATCGCCGCCATCGTCGTCGTCGCTCCCGCATGCCGCCGCGAGCAGCGTCACCGCGAACAACACGGCGAGGATCTTCGTGAATCGAAACATCTGCTTTTCCTCCTGTGCGACCGGTCGGGGGTCCGGTCGGAGCCTGGCCGCAGCTTAGACACGTTTGACCAGCGCCGAGCACCGGGGTGACGCTCAACGTCGCCGGCTCAGCTCGGCTTCGTCGTACTCCATGATCGGGGCAAAGCCGAGCTGCTCGTAGGCGTACCGTGCACTCGCGTTCGCGACCGAGACGTTCAGGGCGACCACGTCGGCGACCGGCACGAGACGTCGACAGATCTCGGACACGACCGCCCTGGCCAGACCGCGACCACGCATCGACCGCGCCGTGAACACGTTCCCGATCGCCGCGACACCGAACTCGCGGGACATGACGTGAACCCCGCCGACCGCGACGAGCCTGCCGTCATCGCGAATCCCGACGAAGGGACCGACATCGAGCAGACCCGCGTGGAAGAACGCGTCGTCGCTCTGTTCGCTGAGCAGATCGGAGATGTCGGTGATGTCATCTGCGCCGAGTGACAGGACGCGACCATCCGGTTCCAGAAGGCGGCTCCGATCGGTCCAGCGCATCTTCACGAAGTGACCGCTCCAGGCCGCGTCGTAGCGGGTGGAGAGCCTCCGGGCGAGGCCGGTCGGGCCGGTGATCACGAAACGCTGCGGCAGCTCGTCGGCCAGATCGGCCAACAGTGCCACCGTGCCGTCGGGGTCGGCGCTGGACACGGCGTAGACCAGGGCGTCCGTCACACCGGGGAGGCGAACCTCACCCACGGCCGCGTCGCCTCGACGCCACCAACGCGACATCGACCAGCAGGGTTCCTCGAGGTCGGCGAGCGCGTACACGTGAGCACCCCGATCGCGGCCGAACAGCTCGATCAGGTCGTGGCGATCGACACAGCGATCGATCACGAGGGCCCCTCGCCATCGGCTGACAGCGACCCGCGGTTCGCGAGGAGGAAGAGGTAGCCGAGCGAGGGGACCACCATGATCGCGGCAAGCCCGAAGCCGATGACGAGTCCCCACAACGTGGGCCGGGCGCCCGCGGCCTGGTCGATCTCGAGCGTGTCGACGAGCACCCAGGGGTACTGGCCGACACCCCATCCCGCCACGACCGCACCGACGGCGGCCACGGCCGCGACCCGAGCGAGCTGGAGCCGGCGGTTCCACACCAGCCAGAGGCAGGCGGTACCGGCGACGGCCGAGGCGACCAGGACGATCGCTCCCCAGCCCGTCAGGCCGTCGTAGAGCGTCTCGGCGTCGTCGGCCAGCAGCGCGATGGCCGCCAGCGCGACGACACCGGTCACCACACCGGCCGCCAGCGCGCGGGTCCGGGCCCATTCGACGAGGTCGGCGCGCCCGAGTCGTTCGGCATCGGCGGCCAGGAAGACCGCCGCCAGGAGCGCACACGTCAGCACGGCGAGTACCCCGCCCACGAGCGAGGTGGGGCCGGTCCAGCTCGTCCAGCGGTCGCCGGAGCCGGTCGCCGGGACACGGCCGGAGGCGACTGCGCCCGCGACCGTGCCGAGGAAGAACGGGGTGACGAGCGACGACAGGGCGAAGAGGAACCCGTACAGCCTGGCCTGACCGAGATCGCTCGAGAACTTCCTGAACGCGAACCCTGCGCCCCGCAACACGATGCCGACGGCCACCAGTGACATCGGTACGTACAACGTGGACATCAGCGGGCCGAACGCCGTCGGGAAGCCGGTCCACAAGAACACGAGGACGAAGACCAACCAGACGTGGTTCGCCTCCCACACCGGCCCGATCGAGTGGTCGATGAGACGTCGAACCGAGCCACCCCGCTCGTCGCCACCCGCAAGTAGATCCCAGATCCCCGAGCCGAAATCGGCGCCCCCGAAGATCGCGTACAACATGATGCCGGCGAACAACATCGCGCCAACGACGTCGGCGAGATTCACCGCGCCGACCCCACAGGTGCATCGGCGAGGGCGCCCGGCGGTCCGTAGGGCGTCTGGAGGTCGGTCTCCCCTGCCGCCCAGCGTCGGCTCATCGAACGGATCACGAGCGTCGCTCCGACCGTCATGGCGGCGTAGATCACGACCAGGACCGAGAAGCTCAGCCAGATCCAGCTCGCGTCGGTGACGGCGTCGCGGGTGCGGAGCACGCCGTTCACGATCCACGGTTGGCGGCCGACCTCGGTGGTGACCCATCCGACCTCGAGGGCGACGATGGACGCGACCCCCGACGCGGCGACCGCTCGCAGGAACCATGGCGAGCCCGGTATCTCGCGAGTGCGGCGCCACGACCAGGCGAACCAGGCCACGAGCGCCACGAGGAGGGTGCCGATGGTGACCATCAGCTGGAACGAGAACCGTACGATGTTCACCGGTGGCCGCTCGGAGTCGGGCACAGAACCGAGCCCGATCACGGTCGCGTCAGGGTCGTTCTGGGCGAGGAACGACAGCAGACCCGGAATCGGCAACTCGAACCCGTACGAAATCCCGTCGCCGTCGAAGATGCCACCGATCACCACCCCGGCGCCGTCCTCGGTCTCGGCGAGACCCTCGATCGCGGCCAACTTCACCGGCTGGTCGTCGGCAATCCGCTGCCCGGCGAAGTGTCCGACGAGCGGCTGGATGGGCGTGGCGATCGCCGCGAAGACGAACGGGACGATGAAGCCGAGCCGGTGCAGGCGATCGCGGCGACCGCGCAACATGCCGACCGCGTAGACAGATGCCGTCGTGAACCCGACCACCATGACCGCGGCGAGGAACATGTGGACGAACTGCAACGGCACCGCCGAGTTGAACATCGCGGCGAGCGGATCGACGTCGGTCACCTGGCCATCGACGACGCTGAACCCGCTCGGCGAGTTCATCCATCCGTTGACCGAGACGATGAAGAAGGTGCCGGCCACACCGGCGATCATGATCGGGACGAGCATCATCAGATGCAGCCGGCCCGGGAGCGACTTCCACCCGTACAGGTAGATCCCGAGGAAGATCGCCTCGATGAAGAAGGCGATGCCCTCGAGCGCGAACGGCAGCCCGATCACGTCTCCGAAGTCCTCCATGAGCACCGGCCACAACAGCCCGAGCTCGAAGCTCAGGATCGTGCCGGACACCGCGCCGATGGCGAACAGGACCGCGGCGACCTTCGACCAGCGGCGGGCGAGCTCGAGCGCGACCTCGTCGTCGTCACGCAACCCGCGCCGATGCATGACGAAGATGACCGCCGGGAAGGCGACTCCGAAACACGAGAGAACGATGTGCCAGCCGAGCGACAGCGCCATCTGGTTCCGGGCCGCGAGGAGGTCGCTCTCGGACGCTGCCGCGAGGATTGCGAGACTTCCGGTGACACCGGGCATCTGTCGCCTTTCGGGGGATCAGCTCCATCTTCTCCCACCGTCGCGACACGCGCCCATGCGCCCGGCCCGACTCGGGTCAGGCGGCGACGATCCGTTCGAGGCACCAGTCGGGGTTCTCGTTCTGGAGTCGTTGGAGCCGGTAGATGCTCTCGAACAGCGCGAACTGGGTTCCGTCGTCGCTCTCCATGATCCGAACTCCGCTGATGGCGCGGAGCTCGGTGGCGGTGTCGTCATCGGTGCGCCTGGCCACCGTGTAGGGAGTCGCCGACAGCTCGACCGTGGCGCCGAACTCGTTCTCGAGTCGGTGCGCGAACACCTCGAACTGCATGGCGCCGACCGCGGCGAGCACCGGAGCGACATCGCCGGACTCACCGTCGCGCAGGACCTGCAGAACGCCTTCTTCCTCGAGCTGGGCCAGGCCTCGCCGGAACTGCTTGAACCGCGAGACGTCGCGAGGCCGGGCCACCGAGAACACCTCGGGCTCGAAGCGCGGAATCGCCGGGAACTCGACCTCGGAACCGGCGAACAGCGTGTCGCCGATCTGGAGGCCCGTTGCGTTCACCAGTCCGACGACGTCGCCGGGGTAGGCGTTGTCGATCGTGTCGCGCTCGGAGCCGAACACGCTGGACGCGTACTTGGTGGAGAACGGCTTGCCGGTTCGCTGGTGCGTCACCGTCATGCCCCGCTCGAAGTGCCCGGAGTTGACCCGCACGAACGCCAGCCGATCGCGATGCGACTTGTCCATGTTGGCCTGGACCTTGAACACGAAACCCGAGAACGGCTCGTCGATGGGATGGAGGTCGCTCCCGGCGGTGAGGCGGGCTTCGGGCGCCGGGGCGATGTCGATGACACCGTCGAGGAGATGACGTACACCGAAGTTCGTCAGCGCCGAGCCGACGAAGAGCGGGCTCGTCTTGCCGCTCAGGAACGTGGGCGCATCGAGGTTGGCGCCGACCTCGTCGAGCAGCTCGACCTCCTCGGCGGCCTGCCGCCAGGCATCGCCTTCCTCGACCTCCGCTCGGTCGGGGTCGACGTCTTCCTCGGGGGCCGCGGTCGCGCCGCGAACCGTTCGAGTGAACCGGACGAATCCTCCGGTGCGGCGATCGATGACGCCCCGAAAGTCGCCGGGGATGCCCACGGGCCAGGTGATCGGCGTGGGCCGCAGACCGATCTGATCCTCGATCTCGTCGAGCAGCTCGAGCGGGTCGCGCCCCGGTCGGTCGAACTTGTTCAAGAACGTGAGCACCGGCATGTGACGAGATCGGCAGACCTCGAACAACTTGAGCGTCTGGGCCTCGATGCCCTTGGCCGTGTCGAGCACCATCACCGCGGCGTCGACCGCGGCCAGCACTCGGTAGGTGTCCTCGGAGAAGTCGCGGTGCCCCGGTGTGTCGAGCAAGTTGACCACGTGGCCCCGATAGTCGAACTGGAGAGCCGTGGACGCGACGGAGATACCGCGTTGTTGCTCCATCTCCATCCAGTCGGAGCGAGCGGAGCGCCGTCCCGACCGCGCCTTGACGCTCCCGGCCTGGTTGACCGCGCCCGAGTAGAGGAGGAACTTCTCGGTGAGTGTGGTCTTGCCGGCGTCGGGGTGGCTGATGATCGCGAACGTGCGCCGACGCGAGGCTTCGGCCTCGACCAGTTCTTGTCCTTCGGCGATCGCCGTTGTCATCGCGTCGTGCTCCTCGATACCACGGAATCCTCAAGGGTACGGCGCGACCGCGGCGACCCACGGCACAATGAAGCGATGAGCGATGCAAACGAGCTGACCCTCCTCGGATCGGGTCCGACCCCTGCGCCGACGAATCCCATCGACGGTGCGTCCCAGCTGGAGTCCATCCAGATCGATCCCGCCGTGACCGAGGTCAGATTCTCGACCGACGAGCTCCTCGCGTTCTGTCCGGTCACCAACCAACCCGACTACTACGACTGCGAGCTGACGCTGACCCCGACCGGCGGCCGCAGTGTCGAGACGAAGACCCTCAAGCAATACCTCGCCAGCTGGCGGGACGAAGGCATCTTCGCCGAGAACCTCGCAGCAGCGATCGCCACCGACATCGCGCGCGCAACCGGCGCCGCGGTGCAGTGCGATCTCAGCCAGCACGTGCGGGGCGGAATACGCATCACCGCAACCGCCACCGCCGGCTGACCACACACCGGCGTCGACGCCAACGGGACAGCTCCGCGGCCGGGTCGTATCATCCGAGGAGGTTCGAGGCGACCGACGACGGAGGCAGCGGATGAGCAGAGCCGATCTGATCAAGATGGCCCGCGACAACCTCACCCACGTCGCCCGATGAGGATCCTCTTCGCCGACGCGCTCGACTCGTCACGCGTCGAGCGGCTCCGCGCCGGCGGACACGAATGTCTCGTCGAACCCGAGCTCGGACCAGACGACATCGGCGCCCGGCTCGATGGTGTCGACGTGCTCGTGGTCCGCAGCACCAAGGTGACCGCCGAGGCGATCTCCGCCGGCGATCGCCTCAGCCTCGTCGTGCGAGCCGGGGCGGGCATCAACACCATCGACTGTCAGGCCGCCGCCGACGCTGGCATCTACGTGAGCAATGTGCCCGGCCGCAATGCGGTCGCGGTCGCCGAGCTGACGATGGGACTGTTGTTGGCGATCGATCGTCGTCTCGTCGACAACACGGTGTCGCTCCGGGCCGGCCAGTGGAACAAGCGGGAGTACACGAAGGCCGACGGGCTCATGGGCAAGACGATGGCGATCGTCGGGCTCGGCTCGATCGGCCTCGCTGTGGCCGAGCGGGCCGGGGCGTTCGGCATCGCCGTCACTGCGCTCGAGAAGCCCGGTCGCACCGACGCCGTCGAAGCCCAGATCACGGCGAACGACATCGAGCTCGTCGACTCGATGGAAGCGCTGCTCGGCGGCGCCGACGTCGTGTCGGTCCACGTCCCGTCCACCGGAGCCGGCCCGATGGTCGACGCCGAATTCCTGGCGCTGCTGCGCGAGGGAGCGATCCTGCTGAACACGTCGAGGGGCGATGTGGTGGACGAGGCTGCACTGCTCGACGCCATCGAGGCCAAGAACCTGCGCGTCGGACTCGACGTGTGGGATGACGAGCCGAGCGCCGCCGTCTCGGAGTTCCACCCCGCGCTGATCGACCATCCGGACGTCATCGGCACCCACCACATCGGGGCCTCGACGACCCAGGCCCAAGAGGCCATCGCCGACGGCACGCTGGAGGTGCTCGAACGGTTCGCCGCCGGCGGCATCGAGAACTGCGTGAACATGGAGACGGGCAGGCTCGGTGTGTCGACGATCGTCGTGCGTCATCTCGACGAGGTCGGGGTGTTGGCCCAGGTGCTGGCGGTGCTGCGGGCCAATGGGATCAATGTGAAGCAAATGTCGAACGAGGTGTTCGTCGGCTCGGTGGCGGCCGTCGCCGCGATAGCGGTCGACAAGGAACCGTCCAGCGATGCCGTTGCCGCGCTCGAGAGCATCGAGCAGGTGCTCGGGGTGGCGATCCGCGCCGTCTGACCTCAGCTCATGTCGCTGCGGGCGATCGCCCGCTCGTCGGTGCCCAGATAGCTCGCGATGACCGCGGGATCATTGCGAACCTCGTGCGGTTCGCCCTCGGAGATCACCGTGCCGAGCTCGAGGCAGTAGACCCGATCGCTCATCGCCATGATGAGCGGCATGTCGTGTTCGATGATCAACATCGCCGCGCCGAGCTCGCGGCGGATCTCGACCAGCAGCGGTCCGAACGCCTCGGTCTCCCGTTGGGCGACACCGGCAGTCGGTTCGTCGAGGCACAGCAGCTGGGCATCGAGGGCCAACAGGCCGGCAAGCTCGACGATCCGCCTGGTGCCGGTGGAGAGGTCGGAGACGTACGAGTCGGCGTAGCGGCCGAGACCGAGGAAGTCGATGAGCTCGTCCGCCTCGTTTCGCCGGGTGCGCTCGATGGATCCCGATGGCGGGAGGAACATCGCTGTTGCCATGAACGGCGTGCGCCGTCGACCCTCGAGGGCGACCTGCACCGTCTCGCGCACTGTGAGCTCGGGGAACAACAACGCGGCCTGGAACGTGCGGCCGAGCCCGTGGCGGGCCCGCTTCGCCGGCCGGAGCCGTGAGATGTCGCGGCCGAGGAGCTCGACTCGTCCCGTCGCCGGGACGTAGCCGCCGATCGCGTTCATCAGCGTCGACTTGCCGGCGCCGTTGGTGCCGATCAGCCCGATGATCTCGTCGCGGCCGACAGTGATGCTCGCCCCGGTGACGGCGAAGTTGCCGCCGAAATGCACCTCGATGTCGGTGGCCGCGAGGATGATGTCGGGGACCTCCGCCCGGTGCCCAGCGACCACCGATGCCGGCGGCGTCGTCGCGGACTCGACCGGGGGAGCCGGGGGGAGACGACCTTCCATCCAGTCGAAGAGCGCGTCACGGGCCGCATGGCCGATCTGCACGAATCCGCCCGGGACATACATCAAGATGATCAGCAGGCCGACGCTCGAGGTGAAGAGCGGCACCAGTTCGTTGCTCCGGAAGAATGCGGGGAGCCCTTCGATCCACAGCGCGCCGAGCACGGGGCCCATGAGCGACCCGAGACCGCCGATGACCACCATGCCGACTAGTCGCAGCGAATCGCCGACGAGGAAGAACCGTTCGGTGGCAGGCACGTTCTCGACCAGCCCGGCGAGCAGACCACCGCCGAGGGCCGCGATACCCCCGGCGAGCGCGAACGCCGAGAGCTTCATGCGGGCCGGACTGATGGTGTAGGCGGATGCCGTGTCGGGGTTGTCTCGGACGGCGATGGTGGATCGGCCGACGCCGCTGCGGCGAAGGCGAGCCAGAACGACGAGCACGACGACAAGCACGCCGAGGCACACGTAGTAATAGGTGCGCTGACTGGAGAGGTCGATCCCGAACAGCTCGCCCCGACTGAAGGGGACCGAGCCGGTGCGACCGTCGGTGAAGATCGGACGCCGGAAGATGTACTGCTGGGCGGCGATCGCGAACACGAATGTCGTGACCGCGAGCATGAGCCCTCGGACACGGAGCGCGCCGACGCCGATGATGGCCGCAATGCCGGCAACGATGACCGCCGCCACGACTATCGACAAGGCAAAGGGAATACCGCCGGCCTCGAAGTCGACGATGCGGGTGCCCCGCCAGCCGATGTCCATCTCGAGGCCCCGGTTCAGCGATGCGGCGATGAGCGCACCGAGGCCGGCGAACGTCATCTGCGACAGCGAGAGCTGGCCTGACCACCCGGTGATGACGGTGAGAGAGGCGGCGCAGATCGCGAAACACAAGATGGTCGAGTAGAGGAGATGCCGTGACGGCAGCGTCACGATGAGCGGGAGAGCGACCGCCGCGATCAAGAACGCCCCCAACACGAGCTTGTCGAGGTTGCGCACCCACCACAGTCCCTGGAGACGAGCCGGCACCGAGCGCACCTTCGGGGCGAAGGCGAACACGCCCTCGTCGGTGGAGGACCGGCTCTCCAGGTACACGGCGATCACGACGGCCACGAACAGGATGAAGTCGATGAGGCCGGGGTCCTCGAAGAAGTTGAACCGGATGATCGCCTCGGTGATCCCGATCAACACACCGGCGGCCACGGCCCGGGGGAACGAGCGCATACCGGCGATGACCGCGGCGACCATGGCCTTGCCGAGGGTGAGCGGGCCGAGTGACACGATGCCGGTGACCGAGCCGCTCTGGCCGGACAGCAGGATCATCGACACGGTGGACAAGAGCCCGGCGATTGTCCACACGAACGTGGAGATGTACTTCGGGTTCACGCCGGACAACCTCGACAGGTCCGGGTTGTCGGCCGACGCGGACACCGCCTTGCCGAAGGTGGTGCGGTTCAGCACCCACCCGAGCGCGACGGCAACGATGGGGACGATGATGATGATGGCGACCTGCGGGCCGCGGATGCGGAGGCCGAGCACGTCTTCCCACGTGGTTCCGATGGCGACCGGATACTGGTTCGCGGTCGCGTCGATGTCGGGGTAGGCCGCGACGATCGCCTGGGCGAGCTGGGCGACGCCCACGGTGGCGACCAACAGGATGACCCGGGGCGCGGTGAACAGGCGCCGCACGACGGAGAGCTCGACGGCCGCGCCGAAGACAGTGCCGGTCACCAGGGCGACGTCGAGCGCCAGCCAGAAG
>JAOTZB010000420.1 GCA_029861625.1 Acidimicrobiia bacterium | reverse complement strand
GCGCTCGACGGGCGCTCGGCGCAGGAGAGGCCGACTACCTCTTGTGGGACCGATTCATGACCCAGCCCGTCGTCGACCGGGGTGAGCTCCGACGGGTCGGCGTCCAGCCGACGCCGTGGCCGGCGTTCGTCACGGTGGCCCGAACCGACGTCATCGACGAACGAGGCGACGACCTCTCGGCGATCATCGCCGCGGTCGCCGCGACTGCGGCCGGGCTGACCCGGAGCGACGATCTCATCGACCGCCTCGTCGATCGCTTCGAGCTGGCCCGCGAGGTCGCCGCCGACTGGTGGGCGGTCACCCGATGGGGTCGGGCCGACGACCAGCTGACCCCCGAGCAGCTCGGCGAGGTACAGCGCACGTTGTTGCGTCTCGGCCGAATCGACGAGATCCTCCCGGCCGAGCAGATTCTCGCCGCTCCGGTCGCCTGATCGAGCCGTCGGTCGTCAGTCGATCAGGTCGGCCACCAATGCCCGCACGCGACGGTCGATCTCGTCTCGAATCGGGCGAACGACCTCGAGACCCTGGCCGGCGGGGTCATCCAGGTCCCAGTCGAGGTACCGCACGCCCGGAAAGACCGGGCACGCGTCGCCGCACCCCATCGTGATGACGACGGTCGACGTCTCGACCTCGTCGGCACGCAGGGGTCGCGGCGCGCGATCCGTGATGTCGATTCCCCATTCGGCCAGCGCCTCGACGGCCATCGGATTCACGGCGTCGCCCGGCGCACTCCCAGCCGAGCGGACCTCGACCCGGCCCATCGCATGATGGGACAAGAGCGCGGCCGCAATCTGCGAGCGACCGGCATTGTGCACACAGACGAACAGCACTGACGGATCATTCATGCGCGCAGCCTGCCCGTCCGGGGGTCCCGTCGCAAGCCCCGGAGCGACGACCTCCCCGACCCGGCCGGGCGGATAGGGTGCGGCGCCATGCGTGCGCGCCCGCTCCTCGGCGAGTTCCTCGGCACGGCGATGCTCGTCGCCGGAGTCGTCGGCTCCGGGATCATGGCCGAGACGCTCAGCCCGGACGACGTCGGTCTCCAGCTGCTCGAGAACGCGGCGGCGACGGCCGCCGTCCTCTACGCCATCATTGTCATCTTCATGCCCGTTTCGGGGGCGTCGTTCAATCCGGCGGTGACGTTGGCCGCCTGGTTGCTCGGCCATCACGACCGACGCGACGTGGTGCCCTACATCGCCGCTCAGGTGGCAGGCGGCATCGTCGGTGCCATCGTCGCGAACCTGATGTTCGACCTCGCTGCCGTCGACTGGTCGACGAAGAGCCGGACCGGCGCCGACCTGTTGCTCGGCGAGGTCGTTGCGACGGTCGGGTTGTTGCTCGTGGTGTTCTCGCTCGTGCGCACCGACCGGATGCATCTGATGGCCGGAACCGTCGCGGCCTACATCGGCGGCGCGTATTTCTTCACCTCGTCGACGAGCTTCGCGAATCCCGCGGTCACGATCGGGCGGATGTTCAGCGACACGTTCGCTGGCATCGAGCCGACGTCGGCACCGGGATTCGTGGCGATGCAACTGGTCGGCGTGGCCCTGATCGTGCCGCTCGTGAGATTCCTGTATCCCTCCGAGCGCTGACGGGGCCGGTCGCCTCCTCGACAGGGACGTACGCGTCGGCGCCCTGGTCGATCTCGGCGAAGTCGTCGATGGTCTCGAGCGGCAGTCCCAGGCGATCGGCGGTCGGCTGGCCCGTCGCCCGGGCTCGACGCATCGGGCTGGAGATCAGCCGATCGACCCGCTCGGGCGACTGTGCCTCACGATGATCAGGTCCATCAGTGCGTGATGTCCCAGAACGTCTGGAGTGCGGCGATGCGGCTGTCGAGCCCCGTGTAGCCGTAGGTGCCGATTCCCATGAACTCTGCCGAGGCATCCATGACCCGGATCGACAGGTGGGTCCCCCCGGCCGCGGACCACGCGTCGGCCTCCTCGGCCAGCTTCTCGGGGCCGGCGACGAAGTCCACCATGGCCTCGAAGCCGAACTCGTCACCGGCGCGACCCTGCTCGTCGAGGAGGACCTCGAGCCGCTCTATCGACCGACGAGCTCGCATCCCGGCATGGCCGAACACGAATCCGTCACCGAGGCGCGCCGCCCGCCGCAGCGAGATGTCGGACCCGCCGCCGAACCAGACCGGGATGCGACGACGGGGCATCGGAGCCAGCCCCGCTCGGGCAACCCGGTGATGATCGCTCTCGAAGTCGACGACGGGTTCCGCCCACAGGCGGCGCAACAGCTCGACCTGCTCGGTGAGCCGCCGGCCGCGACTGTCGAAGTCCTCGTTGAGCGCGTCGTACTCGACCCAGTTCCACCCGGTGCCCACGCCGAGGCGGAGGCGTTCGTTGGACAACAGGTCGACCTCTGCCGCCTGTTTGGCGACGAGCGCGGTCTGGCGTTGGGGCAACACCAACACGCCGACGACGAGCTCGAGCGTCGTGGTCAGCCCGGCCAGGTACCCGAACAGCACGAACGGCTCGTGGAACTGGTGCTCCTGGGTGTAAGGACCCTGGAGCATCGGGTCGCGGTCGCGGTGTTCTGCACCGAGGACGTGGTCGTACGCGAGCAGGTGCCGGTACCCGATCTCCTCGGCTGCCTGCGCGAAGTCTCGAATGGCGACCGGGTCGTCGCCGATCTCCTGGGTCGGAAACACCACACCGATCTGCATGGGTCGAATCCTGCCGCGCCCGACCCGCAGCGCGCCAGATCCACCGATCTGCATGGGTCGAATCCTGCCGCGCTCGACCCGCAGCGCGCCAGATCCACCGATCTGCATGGGTCGAATCCTGCCGCGCTCGACCCGCAGCGCGCCAGATCCACCGATCTGCATGGGTCGAATCCTGCCGCGCTCGACCCGCAGCGCGCCAGATCCACCGATCTGCA
>JAOTZB010000103.1 GCA_029861625.1 Acidimicrobiia bacterium | reverse complement strand
GAAGCCGGCGCCACAGGGACCGTGACAACCATGCTCGGCCTGGATCTGCCGTTCGAGATCACCGCGTACGACGAAGCCGAACGCTGGGCCTGGAAGGTCGCTGGTGTGACGGCGACCGATCTCCGCGTGGAGATACCGAGGATCTCGGCGGCTTCGGTCACGGTGTAGGTGAGTCGTTGTGGCATGGGGTCTCCTGTCGGGTGGGAACTCGAGGGGGGAAGGCGGATCATCCGGGCCGGATGCGACGAGAAGAGCGACCGGTGCAGCGAATCGGGGCGCCTGGTGCAGTGCGTGGTGCAGACCGACGTGCTGCTGGCGATCGGTGCAGCACTGCACCAAGTCAGCTGTCGAGCACCGCACCGATGCTGCCGGCGGCGCCGGCCCCGCAGAATCCATGGTGAGGCGGGTCGGGTCGTCGCTCCCTGGCCGGGAACGATGACGGACGATCGTCGCTGACTGTAGGAACGGGCCGAAGGGCTCTGGGACGCCGACCCTGACGAGGGCACGCTGAAGACGAGGTTCTGGCTATGCATGCTCCCATCGACCCGGGCACCGGCGCGAAAGCGAGCCGGAGGCGTGCGCTCGGGTCCCACCACGTCCCCGATGCGGCCGTGCCCTGGCTGCGGCGGCTTGCGAGGTTCTGGGGAGCAATCGGGTTCCTCGGCTGGCTGTTCTGGCGACTGCGGCAGGGGATCCCGAGTGCCGGCGAGGAGGGCGCCTGGGAGGCCTCCGTCGAGCTCGCATTCTGGTTCCTCGCCGTCATCGGCTACGTCCTGGCGTTGGAGTGGGAGATCGTCGGCGCCACGGTCATGGCGATGTCCGGTGCCGGCATGGCGCTGTGGGTCTCGCAGTTCAACGAGCCGCCCTTCGGTCTGGTCATCCTGCTGCTGTTCTTCGCCCCCGCGGCCATCTACTGGACGATCTGGCAGCGGTACAAGCCGTTGTGGAGTGTCGCGACGCTGGGCGCACTGCTGTTGGTGATCCTCGTCACGGGCTCGGTCGGTGCCGTTCGTGTCTACGACAACTTGCTCGGACCGACGCACCCGTCGAGTTCCGCCGAGCGGCTGCCTGACTCGCCGGTCACCTGGGTGTGGTCGGGGGCCGTGACCTCCACGTCGGCGGAGGTGCGCGCCCGCATCGACGGCGATCCTTCGAGGGCACGACTGGCCGTGTCCACGCGCGTCGACTTCGAGGACGCGCTCTACTTCGATGGGGTGACCGCCTCCGACGACGACCAGGGGTTGGTGGTCTTCAGCGTCGACGGTCTCGAGCCGGACACGACGTACCGCTATGCGGTCGAGGTCGGCGGATCGCTCGACATGATCCGCACCGGTGAGTTCGGCACCTTCGGCGACGGGGAGTGGGACTTCGTGCTCGCCTCGGCGTCGTGCGTCCGCACCGGCTCGAATGCTGCCGTGTTCGACACGATGCGCGAGATCGATCCGGATCTGTTCGTGATGTACGGCGACCTGCACTACGGCGATGTCGCCACCAACGACCGCGACCGAATCCGCGAGCTCTACGACGGGATTCACGAGCAACCGGGTCCGGCGGCCTTCTACCGGTCGGTCCCGTGGGACTACGTCTGGGACGACCACGACTTCGGCCCCAACGACGCCGACTCCACGTCGGACAGTCGGCCGGCCGCCCAGACCGTGTACCGGGAGGTGGTGCCGCACTACGAGCTGGCGCGGGACGGTCAGCAGCCGATCCACCACGCGTTCACGATCGGCCGGGCGAGGGTGATCGTCACCGATACACGCTCGGCGCGCAGTCCGAAAGAGGATCCCGACGGCCCGATGAAGACGATGTTGGGAGCCGATCAGCTGCACTGGTTCCTCGAGGAGTTGGCTGCGGCCGACGAGGTGTACCCGCTGATCATCTGGGTCAACTCCGTACCGTGGATCGCCCCGGCCGACGACGGCGTCGACCACTGGGGTGGCTACGACCACGAGCGTCGCCTCATCGCTGACTTCATCGCCGACCGAGACATCGACGGGGTGCTCATGCTGGCCGGTGATGCCCACATGGTCGCTATCGACGACGGCACGAACAGCGACTACTCGACGGACGGTTCCGGAGCAGGATTCCCCGTCCTCCAGGCGTCGGCGCTCGATCGACCCGGCGCGGAGAAGGGGGGACCGTACAGCCACGGTGCGTTCCCGGGCGCCGGGCGCTTCGGCATCGTCGAGGTGCACGACGCGGGCGACTCACTGGAAATCACGCTGAGCGGACGGACGTGGGACGGAGAGGAGCTCGCCTCGCTCCGCTACACGATCGACGCCGACGAAGAGGCGCTCGCATGGTGACCGATGCCTCGGGCGGAGGTGGCCACGGCGCCACCGGAGGGTCCGTGTCCCCGCCTGCGCCGCTGGTCATCGATCTCGCCGACCCGCGAGCTGCGGACCCGGCGCTCACCGGTGCCAAGGCCGCCAACCTCGCCCGTTGTGCCGAGCGCGGTCTGCCGACCCTCCCCGGCTTCGTCATCACCACGGCTGCGACACCGACCCTCGACGGAGTATCGGCGCACGAGTCGACGCTCGACGAGGACCTGTCGGCCGCACGGACTCGCCTCACCGAACGGTCGGGTGAGCCGCTGGTCGTGCGGTCGTCGTCGACCGCCGAGGACCTCGAGACATCGTCGATGGCCGGTCAGTTCGAGTCCGTGCTCGATGTCTGCGGACGGAAGCAGTTCTTTGCGGCGGTCCGTGACGTGGTCCGCTCCGCCGAGCGCACGACCAGCTCCGCGGGAGCGACGCAGGCAATGGCCGTGCTCGTTCAGCGCCAGCTGGACATCGAGATCGGAGGTGTGCTGTTCGGCATCGACCCGATGAGCGGCGATCGAGACCATCTGGTCGTCGAGGTCGTGCCCACCAGCGTGGACGACCTCGTGAGCGGCCGGGTGACGGCCGCTCACTACGTCCTGTCCCGACACGGACGCATCGTCGACCGGTCGCGGGCCGACGCCGCGCCTGCGCTCACGGCCTCGCTCCGCCGCCGGCTCGCGAGCCTGGCGCGCGACGCGTCCGCCGCCCTCGGCCCCGCCCAGGACATCGAGTGGGCCGTCGATCGAGACGACCGGCTGTGGCTGCTGCAGAGTCGGCCAGTGACGGCGGTGGCCGAGCGGCCGGGATCGGCCCGTGTGTTCGGCCCCGGCCCCCTCGCCGAGACGTTCCCGCGACCACTACGGCGGCTCGAGGAGGACCTGTGGGTCGCGCCCCTTCGCGACGGCATCGAGCGAGCCCTCCGCGCCTGCGGCGCCGTCTCCGACGCCGACCTGGACGATTCGCCGATCGTCGTCACCGTCGACGGCTGGGCGGCAATGGACCTCGAGTTGACGGGCATCGTGGCGGGGACGTCGACCCTGCGCCGACGGATGAAGCCGGTGCAGATCCTTCGGCGACTAGCCACGTCGTGGCGAGTGGGACGGCTACGCGTCGCTCTCCCACAGCTCGCCGAAGGTGTGCTGGCCGCGGTCGACGTCGACCTCCGCCAAATCCCACCGGTCGACCAGCTGGATCCCGAGACGGAGCTCGAACTGCTGGCGCGGGCACGCCGCGAGCTCGCGACCGTGCATCAATACGAGGTGCTCGCCGGCATGCTGCTGCACCACGAGACCGACGACCTTCCCGCCACGCTCGTCGCTCTGGAAGCACTGCAGGAGGCACGGCGGCGAGGACTATCCGACAGCGAGGCGATCGGTCGGTGGCCGGTGCTGCTCAGCCTCACCCCACCCTCGCTGTCATCCGCCGAACTGCCGCCCTCGACTCCCGCGCCGGTCCGCGGGGAGCACGCCGTGGAGGCGCTGAACGAACGCGAGGCGCTGCGGCTCCGCAGCCGCTGGCTGCAGGAGCTCCTTGCGATCGCCGCACGATCGCTGGCGCGACGTCTCGCAGAGTCCGGCAAGGTCGCCGAACCCGGGCTGGTGCAGGAACTGACGCTGGACGAGCTCACCGACGCCGTGCAGACGGACACCGTTCCCGACGATCTCGAGCAGCGTCGGACAGCAGCCGATGGTGCTCCGTTGCCCTCGCGCTTCCGCCTCACCGCGTCCGGAGGCGTTGTTCCGACCACAGCTGCCCGCCATGCAACCTCAGGGCTCCCGGCGGCTCCCGGCCGTGTTGTCGGCAGGGCGCGGCACGGGGTCGCACCTGGCACCCCGAAGGGCGGCATCGTCCTCGTCACCCAGCACCTGCACCCCTCGCTGGCACCGGTGCTGCCGAGCCTGGACGCTCTGGTGGCAGAGACCGGGAGCTCGCTGTCCCACCTGGCGATCCTCGCGCGGGAGATAGGTCTTCCCGTCGTGGTCGGCGTCGACGGTGCCTGCCGCCGGTTCTCGCCCGGCACGCGCCTGCTCGTCGACGGCAGCGTCGGCGACGTGCATGAACTCCCCGAGGACCACCCGGCTGCCGACCCAGAGGCAGTCCCATGAGCGTGCGTCAGCTGATCCGGTTCGCAGTCGTGGCGTTGATCGTGATCGTGCTCGTCACGGCCGGTTTCTACGTTCTGATCTACCTGTACCGGTGGGAGTGGAACCGGGCCATTGTTTCGGGGATCTTCTTCCTCGCGGCGCTCGTGACGATCAGCACGTTGCTCATCCTGCGCAGCCTGCGACGACTGGAGGAGCGCATCGATCGCATCGCGCGAGCCCGGGCCCGGTCGCAGATCGTGATCGCCGAGGAGAGTGATCGACGGGCGGCCCGCCACTTCAAGTGGCTGCGGGAGCCTCCGCGGGATCTGCAGGTGTTCATCCCCGTCCTGTTGGGCGCTGGGGTCCTGCTGTCGGTCGCTGCCTACGTACTCGAGCGGGTCGCGGGAATGATCGCCGGCCCGACCCTGGACCGACGCACCGCTCACCTCGTCGCACCCGATCTCCCACTCGGGGACGACTCAGCCGCTACACGTGCCACGCCGGGCGACGCTGCGCAATCCTCCATGTGGTGGTCACTGGTGCGGCTGATGGTGATCGTCGTCGTGGCGACCGCAGCCATCGCCGTGGCAGTCGACGCGATCGGTGATGCGACGCAGAGCCGCCCCGAGGTCCCCGCGTCGCAGGGCACGATCACGATCGAGTTGGAAATCGCGCAACGCGGCCAGGTCCGACCGCCAGCGGACGTCGCGGCGACATTGTGGGTGGCCTGTCGCAGTCACGTGCCCGCCGAGGTCGGGATCGTCGCCGCGGAGACGACCGGGCCCGACTCGGCGCGGCTGACGCTGGACCATCGACTCGGAGATCTCCACGTGCGTCGGTTCACCGGATGCCTCGAGGATCTCACCCTCACCTCTGTGTTGGCCGACGTGGAGCGGATCGAGATGCGGTCGGACGGCGCCTGAGACCAGAACCCTTGCGAAAGTGTTCGGTGCGCAGACTTGGCGCGGACCGTCGCGATGGGTGGCGGCAAGGTTGAGGGGGAGTCATGTCTGCCAGAACTCTCGGGCGCCATGGGGAAGTGGTCGAGGGCCTGTTCGAAGGCGAGCGAGGGGGTCTCGCCTCGCTGGACGCACTCGTAGGCCGAGGTCTTGGAGATACCGAGGATCTCGGCGGCTTCGGTCACGGTGTAGGTGAGTCGTTGTGGCATGGGGTCTCCTGTCGGGTGGGAACTCGACGGGGGAAGGCGGATCACCCGGGCCGGAAGCGACGAGAAGAGCGACCGGTGCAGCGAATCGGGGCGCCTGGTGCAGTGCGTGGTGCAGACCGACGTGCTGCTGGCGATCGGTGCAGCACTGCACCAAGTCAGCTGTCGGGTACTGCGCCGATGTTGCCGGCGGCGTGCTCATCGGCCTCGTGAACGAAATGGGCGTAGATGTCGAGGGTTGTGACGGTGGGTTCCCGTCAAGGTGAACCTTCGAAACATCGAAGTGAACTGCCGAGGTCAGAAGGACCGCTCCGACCCGACTCCTAGTACTTCAGTCGACACGGAAAGCGGTTCTTGAGCTCGTCCTCATCGACCTTGGCCCTGAGGTCCGGGAAACGAACGGGAGCTTCAGCCGAATGGCTTGAGGCAAAGCGGGCATTGGGATTCCTCCAACAGTGAGAACGTCACTCTCTATTTCGGGCCAGAGACCGAAAGAGATGCGGCCCGACACAAACGCCGATGCGCCATCTGGCACCATGCCAACCGCGACTGATCATCCGTTCGGCTCAACCGCTTCGGTGGCACGGGTTAGCCTCACCCCCCATGTCCGACAGCGCTCAGTTCGCCTCGCTGCGACGGTGGAACATCGGGGTCGGCACAGCCCACCTGGTCCAGGCCGTGGCCATCCTCGCCTTGAGCAACGACTTCGCGATACCCGTACAGGCCAAGGTGCAAGACGGCCCACCCGGCACCGCCTTGACCATCGACAAGGTCTTCTTCGAACTCCGCTTCTCGGTCGCCATCACCCTCTTCCTGCTGCTGGCTGCGGCCGACCACCTGTTGATGGCGGCGCCGAAGGTCGTCCGCTGGTACGAAGCAAACCTTCATCGAGGCATCAACTACGCCCGGTGGGTCGAGTACTCGATCAGCGCGTCGCTGATGATCGTGCTGATCGCGATGCTGCCAGGCATCACCAACCTCTACGCCCTCATCGGCCTGTTCGCCATCAACGCAGCAATGATCCTGTTCGGCATGCTCATGGAACAGGTCAACCGGCCCGGCAGCACGGTCTCATGGTGGCCATTCACCTTCGGCAGCCTTGCCGGCATCGTCCCGTGGACCGCCATCACGATCGCGCTGATCGTCGCCCAACGAGACGGAGACGGTGTCCCCGGATTCGTCTACGGCATCTTCGTCTCACTGTTCCTGCTGTTCAACTGCTTCGCCGTCAACCAATGGCTCCAGTACCGACGAAGAGGCCGCTTCGCCGACTACCTCTACGGCGAGAAGGTGTACCTCGTACTCAGCCTCATCGCGAAGAGCGCCCTGGCCTGGCAGGTCTACGCCGGGACCCTCGCCGACTGAGGGGCGACGGCACCGAGCCCTCGTCAGGCCTACCGCGGGGAAGGCGAGTCCTCGCCTGGCGGTGCGACCAGATCGCCCACTCGTGCTCGTTGGCTCACGATCATGCTGCGCCGCCGGAGACTTCGATGTTGACACCTGTGAGATATGACGCGTCGTCGGAGAGCAGGAAGGTGACGGTGGCGGCGACCTCGTCCAGGCTGCCGTAGCGACGGAGGGGGATCTGGTCGATCATCTGCTGGGCCACGGCAGCGTCGGTGTCGGCGTAGTAGATGCTGGGCACCTCCGCCTGACGATGTACCTGGTTGTCCCACATGGCGCCGGGTCCGATGAAGGCGGGACTGATCGCGTTCACTCGGACACCGAACGGGGCCAGATCCTTGGCTGCGGACTTGGTGAGCGCGATCACCGCCGCCTTGGACGCGCTGTAGCCAGCCATGTTCGGCGCCCCGCTGACGCCGGCCATCGACGCGGTGTTGACGACCGCACCCGGGCGCCCGCGGCGCTGGAGCCCCCGTGCGAACACTTGGAGGACGGTGAAGACACCCGTGACGTTGACCTCCAGCACCCGGCTCACGTCGTCGAGTGACATGTCCAGCGTGTTCGCGAACTCGCCCTGGTAGCCGGCGTTGTTGAAAAGGAGGTCGGGGGTCGCGAGGTCCGGGCCCAGCCGTGCGATGGCTGACTCGACAGCGTGAGCATCCGTCACGTCGAACACGACGGTTGTCATCGTGGATCCCGCAGCCGGCGACACCTCGACGCAGAGGCCGTGGGACTCATCGAGTCGTTCCCCGGCCGTGGGAAGGTCGGCGAGGATCACCGACGCGCCGGCTGCGGCCAATCGCAGCGCGACGGCTCGCCCGATGTCGCCGGCGGCGCCGGTCACGAGAGCGACTCTCCCGGTGGCGAACTCGTTCACTTCGTCACCGTAGGACACCTCGGGGTGAACAGAGCGGCCGAGGCGCAGGAGGGGGTTGCGCCTCGGCCGCTGGAGCTCACGGCAACACTCAGTCTCCGAGTCGCCCGCCGTCGGCAGCGAACAGATGGACCGGCCCACCGATGGCGACCCGCACATTGTCGCCACGATCGATGGAGGTCTCTCCTTCGGCCCGCACGACGAGAACGAGCGGTTCGCCCTGGTGCTCGGCGGTCACGTGTACGAACGACTCCGAGCCCAGCTCCTCGACCACCGTGACTTCACCAGGGAGGCCTTCGGTGCCGATCTCGAGGTGTTCGGGGCGGACACCAACAATCGCATCGCGTCCGTCGATCTGCACGAGCCCGCGAACAGCCGGCGCCGGAGCGCCGACCTCGCGCACCGCCGTCGTGAAGCGCGCCTCCATGGCCGCCCAGTGCGTGGGCACGTCGGGGCGCGACGCCTTCACGACATCGTCGCGTCCGAACTCGTACACGTCCGAAGTCCTGCCGACTGCCACCAACGAGCCGACTGAGCGAACCAACGCTGCATCCTCACCTCACCAGTCTGGCTCAGCGCTCTGCGGCTGAGGGCGGCACGCGGTGTCGGTGCCTCCCGTCGCCTGCGGGATCTGGCGGAACTTCTTCGACTTCGTCGGACGCCGAAGGCGACATCGAGGCGAAGGCCGAGATCCTGTGGGCCCACCCGGATGCCACATTCGGCGCAGCCGTCCGCCGGCCCACCCTCCGACCTGGCCTCGACAAGGGAATCGCACAGGTCTGAGGAGTCTCCGAACGAGAGACCGGCTTCAGCATCCAGATCGAGAACAACTAGGACCCGACACGAGTACGGCCGGACGACCGAGGTGTTCTCCATTGCGACGTTGCGCTTCTCGCCTGGGTCCGTCTCGATGCGCGTGGCTTGGACCAGCATCGACAACCGGGCCACAATCGGCCTGCAACTTGACGACACGACATTCCTCTGGGAGCACAATGGCACTGAACGAGTACAAGGCGGGCACTGCGTTTTCCGGGGTTCTCGGGCGGACCGGAGAAGAATCGGAGCCGGCGTGGCCGGAACCGAACCGTGCACGCGACGGCGCTCCCAACGTGGTCTTCATCGTGCTCGACGACACCGGCTTCGCTCATCTCGGGGCGTACGGCAGCCCCATCTCGACGCCGAACATGGACCGTCTGGCCGCGAACGGCCTCACCTACACCAACATGCACACCACGGCACTGTGCTCGCCCACCCGGTCGTGCATCCTGACGGGCCGCAACCACCACTCGAACGGCTTGGCCTGCATCACCGAGGGGTCGCTCGGTTACCCAGGCGCCAACGGCAACATCCCGTTCGAGAACGGCTTTCTCGGCGAGGTCCTCCTGAACGAGGGCTACAACACCTACGCGGTCGGCAAGTGGCATCTCACACCGGCCGACCAGACGTCGGCGGCCGGGCCATACGACCGCTGGCCACTCGGTCGCGGCTTCGAGCGCTACTACGGGTTCCTCGGCGGAGACACCCACCAGTTCTACCCGGAGCTGGTGCACGACAATCACACGGTCGAACCACCCGCGACCCCCGACGAGGGCTACCACCTCACCGAGGACCTCGCGGATCGCGCGATCTCCTTCATCGCCGATACGAAACAGGCGGCGCCGAACAAACCGTTCTTCCTGTATTTCGCGCCCGGTGCGATGCATGCACCGCACCACGTGCCCAAGGAATGGGCCGACAAGTACGACGGAGCCTTCGACGACGGTTGGAGCGCGTACCGAGAGGCGGCACTGGCTCGCCAGAAGGAGCTCGGCATCGTGCCGGCCGACACCGAGCTGTCACGCCACGACCCCGACGTACCTCTCTGGGACGACCTCCCGGGCGAGGAACAACGCCTGTACGCCCGGATGATGGAAGTCTTCGCCGGCATGCTCGAGCACACCGACCACCACATCGGCCGCATTCTCGACTCCCTCGCGGAGACCGGCGAGCTCGACAACACACTCGTCATGTTGATCTCCGACAATGGGGCGAGCTCCGAGGGCGGTCCGAGCGGTTCGGTGAACGAGAGCCTGTTCTTCAACAACGTGCCGGAGTCGGTCGAGACCAACCTCGCGGCCATCGACGACCTCGGCGGACCGAAGTACTTCAACCACTACCCGTGGGGCTGGGCCTGGGCGGGCAACACCCCCTTCAAGCGCTGGAAGAAGGAGACCTACCGCGGCGGGGTCAGCGATCCCTTCGTCGTCCAGTGGCTCGCCGGCATCTCGGCACGGGGTGAGCTCCGGCATCAGTACGCCCACGCGATCGACATGGTGCCGACGATCCTCGAGCTGCTCGACATCGAGCCGCCTCCTTCGATCAAGGGGGTGACCCAATCACCCATCGAGGGCGTCAGCTTCGCGGACTCCCTCGATGACTCCGGCGCGCCGACGCAGCACCACACGCAATACTTCGAGATGATGGGCCATCGGTCGATCTACCACGACGGGTGGCGGGCGGTGTGTCCGTGGCCCGGACCTTCCTACATCGAATCAGGCGGGTTCTTCGGCGATTCCATGTCCGCCGATCGGCTGACCGAGCTCGACGCAACCGGATGGGAGCTCTACAACGTCGCCGAGGACGTCGCCGAGACCCGCGATCTCGCCGACGAGCACCGACCCAAGCTGATCGAGATGATCGGGCGCTGGTACGCCGAGGCCGGGAAGTTCAACGTCTTCCCGATCGACAGCCGGGGGGTGATGCGACTCGCCGACGAACGCCCGGCGATCGCCAAGGAGCGCACCAGCTACGTGTACAGACCCGGCACCCAGGCGGTCCCTTCACTGGCGGCGGCCAGCGTGCTCAATCGACCCCACAGCATCACCGCCGACGTAGTGATCCCCGTGGGGGGCGCCGAAGGCGTCCTCATCTCCCACGGCGGCAATGACGGCGGCTATTCGCTCTACCTCAAGGACGGGAGGCTGAAGTACGTCCACAACTACGTGGCGCTCGAGTACCTCGAGGTCGAGTCGGCCGAGGCCGTACCCGCTGGT
>JAOTZB010000419.1 GCA_029861625.1 Acidimicrobiia bacterium | reverse complement strand
TCGAGACAACGGTCGCCGCGGCCGAGCCCGACGGGCCCTCGGTGATCGTGACGAACGGCGCATCGCCGGCCGGCGAGATCGTCCACGTCCCGCCGCCGGGCCCCGTGAGGTCGAGCTGGATCTCGGCGGTGACGGCACCGGTGAGCTCGGGGCACATCTGAGGCAGCCCGGCCAGCATCCAGTCGATCCCGGGGCGCAGCTGCAGCTCCGTCGGCTCGGCCAGCTCGCGCACGATCGGCCCGACGGGCGCCAGGACATCGTGGTGCAGGTGGCAGTACGCATCGAAGGCGAATGCGTTGGCGAGAATGTGGAGCTGATGGGTGCCGAGGTCGGCCAGCGGCGCCTCGGTCGACGCGAGCGGCTCCTCCTGCATCGCAGCCAACCCCACCAGGAACGGCTCCTTGTACTGCTTGTACTCGTCGTAGACGCGTGCCGGCTCCCAGCTCCGCTGCTCGACGATGAGCCGCTCGGCCATCTCCTCGGCACCGACCTCCTCGCCACCGGCCGGTGCTGCCGCCGGCACGCCGGCGATCGTGCGGAAGCTCGAGGCTGTGTGCGCAACGACCTCCTGGACCCGCCACCCGTCTGCGGCGCTCGGTAGCCGCCACTCGTCGTCGGTCATCGAGTCGAGGACTGCCTCGAGATCGGCGAGATTCGCCTTCAGACCCTCGATGGCGTCGAGTGTCATCCTCGTGTCCCCCTCGTTCGCAACCGGTCCCGGCTCATCCTGGCAGTTCACGGCTCGATACGCCCGTTGGCGGCCTCCGGCCCTGCTGGTCGACAATGCAAGCATGCACCACCACTTCGCTGACATCTTCGAGGCGATCGCCGACGCCGTCCCCGACCGAGATGCCATCGTGCAAGGCGACCATCGAGTGACCTACGGCGACTACGACGATCGTGCCGCTCGGGTGGCGAGTGCGCTCACGGACGCCGGGCTCGGACACGATTCGAAGCTCGGCATGTTCTTGTACAACTGCGCCGAGTACGGCGAAACCCAGTACGCCGGGTTCAAGATCCGCGCAGTACCCGTCAACGTGAACTACCGATATCTCGACGCCGAGCTGTTGTACCTGCTCGAGAACAGCGACAGCGAGGCCGTCGTGTATCACCGCAGCCTCGGTGATCGCATCGCCCGTGTCGCACCCGAGCTGCCGGACCTGCGGCTCATCATCGAGGTCGATGACGAGGGTGACGGCGGCGCCCGGCCCGTCGTCGATGGCGCGGTGCGGTACGAGGACGTGATCGCCGGATCGGAGCCGGCGTCTCGGATCGAGCGCGACCCCGATGACATCTACATGCTCTACACCGGTGGCACGACGGGGATGCCGAAGGGCGTCATGTACCCGATGGGCCAGCTCACCGAATTCTTCCTGACCGGCGGCGCGGCCTTCTACGGTCTCGGGCCCGAGGCGGTCGCGCCCGACGCGATGGGCGCAGTCGCCCGCAGCCTCGCGGCCGACGACAAGCTGCTGAACATCATGCCGGCATGTCCGCTCATGCACGGCACCGGCTGTTGGATCGGCCTGTTGTCGCCTCATCTCTTCGGCTCGACCTCGGTGCTGCTCGAGAGCGCCTCGCTCGATGCCGATCAGCTGTGGCAGGTCGTCGAGCGCGAGCGGGTCAACATTGCGGTGATCGTCGGCGATGCGTTCGCGAGGCCGATGCTGCGTTCACTCGACGCGGCTCGCGACCGCGCTGAGTCGATCGACCTGTCGTCGTTGGCGATGATCTTGTCGACCGGCGCGATGTTCTCCTCGGAGATCAAGACCGGCCTCCTCGACCATGCACCCGATCTCATGTTGCTCGACGTGTTGGGCTCGACCGAAGGTTCGATGGCCCAGACGATCACCGCCAAGGGCCTCGAGTCCGAGACGGCGAAGTTCGGGCTGTTGCCGGACGCCGTGGTGCTCGACGACGACCTGCAACCCGTCGAGCCGGGATCCGACGTCGTCGGTCATGTCGCGGTCAGCGGCGGCAACGTCCCCCTCGGCTACTACAAGGACCCCGAGAAGTCGGCCCGAACGTTCCCGGTCATCAACGGCGTGCGCCACTCGATTCCCGGCGACATGGCCACCGTGGCCGCGGATGGCTCCGTCACCCTTCTCGGCCGCGGCTCACACTGCATCAACACGGGGGGCGAGAAGGTCTTCCCCGAGGAGGTCGAGGAGGCGCTGAAGACGCACGAGGCGGTGGCCGACAGCCTGGTGTTCGGGGTCGACGACGACCGTTTCGGTCAGCGGGTGATGGCTGTCGCGTCGCTCGACGGCGACCACGTGGTCACCGCCTCCGACCTGATCGCGTACGCCAAGACGAGGCTGTCGTCGTTCAAAGCGCCGAAGGAGGTCATGATCGTCGCCACGGTGCCGCGCGCGCCGAACGGCAAAGCCGACTACGAAGCGGCCCGCGCGCTGGTGGCCGCCGAGCCCGGGTGATCGCGAGGCCCACTTCCCAGAGGCGCGCTTCACAAATCGGTCGTCTCCGCCTACCGTTGCTGCAAGAGCAGCACAACGTGGTGGCCTCTTGTCGGGCAACGAACCGAACGGAGACTTCATGCGCATCGAGAACATCTTGGCCCACAAGGGCAGGCGGCTCGCCACCATAGATCCCGACGATCGCGTCTCGGACGCCATCGACCTGCTCGCCGACTGGGGCGTCGGTGCACTGGTCGTGTCCTCCGACAAGGAACACATCGACGGCATCATCTCCGAGCGCGATGTGGTGCGGAGCCTCGCCAGGGAGAACGAGTGGACGCTGCGCCTACGGGTCGCCGATCTCATGACCGCCGAAGTCGTCACCTGCACCGTCGACGACACTGTCGATTCCCTCATGGCGCTGATGACCGAGAACCGCATTCGCCACGTGCCCGTCGTCGATGGCGACGTGCTCGTC
>JAOTZB010000418.1 GCA_029861625.1 Acidimicrobiia bacterium | reverse complement strand
TCGCCCGACCGGGTCGCGGCAGCCGTGTGCCAGGACCCGGTCGGTCTGGTGGAGGGGTTCAACGATCGGGCGACGTTCTGGGCCATGTTCGAGCCGACGGTCAACCTGGCATCCGAGCAGGGTATGACGGCCGTGGTCGAGGCCGCGATGGAGAATCCGCTGTTCCTGCGCAACCAGCGCGCCGGACCGTTCGCAGCCCGTCTCGCCGTCGACGCCGACTTCCGGGCCGAGGTCTCCTCGCTCGCGCCGGGCGAGTACGTAGCCATCATCGAGCAATGGGATGAGCAGATCTGGGGCGCAGAGGGTCCGTTCGTCAGCGTGCCGGAGTCATTCGTCGCGACATGTGACACACCGATGCTCGTGCTTCCCGGGAGTGACCAGTTCCACCCGACCGCGACCGCTGAACGGCTCTGTGCCGAGGCCCGCGGCGCCATGTGTCTTCCCGTCGACTGTCGTGCCGACGCCGAACGTCGTGCGACAACCGACACGATTCGGGACTTCCTGCGAGCCCACTCGGACCGATGACCGTGCCGCGGTGATCTGACGGTCGTCCATGGCGTCTCCTCGGGTGTCGGTGCGGCGCATGGGCGTCTCAGCATGCCAATTCGCCGCGATCGGCCGAAGACCGGACCGGTCCTCAGGAGGCCGCGGCGACACCACCGTGCATGGCCGACGTACGGTGGGAACAGACAGCGCTGGACGTGATTCGTGATTGAGCTCGGTCATGAGGAGTGACGACGGCGAACCGCCCGACGTCACGTTTCTGGAATCGTCCGCGGAGAGCACCGCGGCCGGTTCGCTCGTCAACCTTGCCTTGCTCGCCGTGGCGGCCGTCGTCGCGTTGCTGGCGTTGTGGATGGTCGTGCCCGACCGTTCCGAGCCGGCCTCAGTCGGACCAGCCGTGGCGAGCGGACCACCGGGCACCGATGGCGACCCGTCGACCGCTCCCTCGCCCCGGCTCGAGGTGCTCGCGGGCGCGGCCCAGCTCGCGATGCCCTTGACCCTCATGCAACCGACCGACTTCTCGCGAGTCAGCGAGTCGATGCTCCAGGTCATCGATGGCGGGGGAGTCACCAGTCGGTTGCTCGACCCCTTGCATTTCGCCGAGCCCGATCTCGACTGGCCCGGAGACACCGTCAGCCCGTTCATCGCGACCGACTCATACGTCGTCTACGCGAGCGCCGGCGAGATCATCGCTCAAGATGTTGCTCTCGACGAACCACCACGCCGTCTCGGTGCCGGATTCTTCGTGCTCGGCATCGACGGCACCGATGAGGTGTGGGTGTTCGGAAGTGGTGCCCGTTGGACGTCGCGATTGGACGTGGCATCGGGTCGATCCGGCGAACGGTTCTCTCTCGTCGGTGTCGGCCACCCCCTTGCCACAGTGGGAGGGCGGCTCCTCGTCGACCCGTTCGTCCGCTCCGGCATCGACACCTTGGCATTGTGGTCACCCGAGTCCGGGCTGATGCCGATCCCGGTGCCGCCCGAGCTCGTGTTGTTGGGGGCATCGGCCGACCGACTCGTCTTCGGCGCCGACGATCACCTCTCGACCTTCGATCCTTCCGACGGAATGATCAACGAGGCCCAGTTCATCGAACCGCTCCAGATCCGTCGCTCGGCAGTGTCGCCCGACGGATCGTGGGTCGCCCTGGCGCAGCGCGAGAGCATCGTGTCGCTGAGCCGACTCGACGTTGTCGACACCGCGAACGGGGTGGTGGTGGCAAGCCTCGACGATGTCATCGAGTGGCAGATCTCCTGGACGTCGCCGGACACCCTCGTCGCCGTGCGTACTGGCGAGGACATGTTCCGCATCACCCAGCTCGACGTGGCGACCGGACGCCGACTCGACATCGCTGCGACCGATTTCCCGGTCGTGTTCCTCGCGCCCTGACCTAACTGGTGGCGAGCGCGGGTCGTGGGCAGCCGCCGTACAGCTCGGCGATCACCGCGGCGAGGCGCAGGGTGGTGTGGTCGTGGAGGAAGGGTCCGACGATCTGCACGCCGATCGGGAGGCCGTCGTCGCCGATTCCGACGGGCACGACGGTGGTCGGGAGGTAGGCAACACCCGCGGGCGCGATCCAGGTGAACAGGTCGAGGTAGGGCCGCTCGACGCCGTCGATGTCGACCGTTCGAGCGAACTGGGGCTCGCTGTGATCGTGGGGGATCGCCGCACATGGCTGGACAGGCATGAGCACCGCGTCGACGTGCTCGAACAGCTCGGCCCACCGCTCGCGTAGCTGGAGACGACGTTCGTGATCGGCGAGCCAGTCGCGGTGTCGCGCCGCGGTTCCCCGCTTGACCGAACCGAGTGGCGTGTCACTCGTGTCGGCGGCCATGTGTTCGATCTTGCTCCGCTCGTGGCCGCCCGACAGCGCGGCGAAGAGCAGGCGGTGGAACACGTCGGCGGCCTTGCCGAGGGTGAATCCCGGGCGGACATCGGTGTCGACCCGGCCACCGGCCGACTCGATCGTTGTGACCATCTCGGACAACACTCGACGTGTGCCGGTGTCGACGGGGCAGTCAGCGTCGTCGATCCACGCCGCGATGCGGAAGTCGACGAGCGACGTGGCGCGACTCGGCGGCAGATCGAGCCGCCAGGCCGGCTTCATCCACCGGTCGGGTCCGGCCAGGACGTCCATCGCCAGCTCCAGACCGTCGACGCTGCGAGCCATCGGGCCCGTGACGGCGAGGTCGGCCCGCGAGAGGGTGCCGGGCATGCCGGGGATCTGGCCGTGGGCAGGCACGATGCCGAAGCTGGGCTTGTGGCCCATGACGCCGCTGTAGTGGGCGGGTGTCCGGATCGAGCCTCCGATGTCGCTGCCCAGCTCGAGCGGGGTGAAGCCCATCGCCAACGCGGCAGCCGAGCCGCCCGACGAGCCGCCGGGAGTGCGCG
>JAOTZB010000417.1 GCA_029861625.1 Acidimicrobiia bacterium | reverse complement strand
GGTCGGTGGCCGCGACCGGGACCGGCTGGACGGGCCGACCCGCGTTCGGTGCTTCGATGTCGGTCATCGGGCTACCAGCATGCCAGTCTCCGGTGGGTATCCCGCATCGAAAGCACTGTGATCCGCAACCGGCCTCGTCGAAGGTACGAATTGCGAGCAATCAGCCGATCGCGTCGGCCGCGGTCTGGTCATCGTGGTGCGGCTGCGAGCCAGCCGTCGAGCTCGGCCTCGCCCGTCCCGGGGAGCGCGACGATGACCAGTCGGCTCGATTCGATCGAGCCCGCCGACGGTCGGATGGTGGCCCGACGGCCGACACGCTGGACGGTCCAGTGTCGCGTCGCGTCGGCTGCCATGCCGACGAACCCCTTCACGCGGACGACGTCCACTGGGGCGGCATCGAGCCACGCCATGAGGCCGACCTCGTTCGTCGCGGCCGCGACCTCGACGGTTCGCGTGAGGTGGGTCGGGTGAGTCGCGTCGTCGCCCGCTGGGGAGCGGTCCGGGGTGGACTGGACACCGAGCACGACGTCGATGGGCACGGGTTTCTCCACGATGGGGGCATCAGCGATCTCATGGAGCCAAGTCGACAGGGCACGCCATTCGACGGCGTCCACCAGCTCGCCTTTCGTGATGACGATGAGATCCGCGCTTCGGAGTTGCGCTGTGACGGCGTCTCCGACGCGACGGTCCCGCGCCTGCCGCCGCACCGCACCCGCGTCGGCGACCACAATGGTCGCACCACCGTCGAAACCGGGTGTATGGCCCCATTGAGCGACCTGATGGGGATCGCCGACGCCGCTGACCTCCACCACGACGTGGTCGAGCCGAGGCGAATGGTCGCGGAGGGTCCGCAACGCAGACTCGAACCCGTCGAGGAGCGAACAGCACACGCAGCCGTTCGTGAGCGCGAGCGTCTCCCCGGCGTGGGACTCGATGAGGTCGGCGTCGATGGCGATGGAGCCGAAGTCGTTGACGATCACGCCGAGCCGCCGACCAGCGGGCGCAGCCAGCATCTCGTTGACCAAGGTGGTCTTTCCCGCACCGAGATAGCCACCGATCGCCGTGAACCCGATCGACGGCCCGCTCGGACTCATGGTGCCGGTCGCGGAATGCCGCCGAGCACCGTTCCCCAAACGGGGACATCTCTGAGCTCGATCGGGTCGACCTCGAGCGGATCGGCATCCAGCACGACGAAGTCGGCCCGCTTCCCAGGGGCGATCGTGCCGATCTCGTCGTCCATCTTGAGCTGGTGGGCCGCGCCGACGGTGACAGCTCGCAACGCCTGCCCGACGCCGATTCGTTCGTGCGCACCCAGTACGCGTCCCGATGCGGTGAGGCGGTTCACGGCACACCACACCACGTGCAGAGATCCGAGCGGCGTCACGGCCGCATCGGAATGCAGCGAGAGGGGGACCCCGACGTCGAGCGCGGTCGCGGCGGCGTTCATTCGGGCCGCGCGATCGGGACCGACCGTGACGGCGACGTGTTGGTCGCCCCAGTAGAAGACATGGTTCGCGAACAGGTTCGCGCTCAACCCGAGCGCCCGCATGCGACGGAACTGGCCCGGTGTCGCGAGCTGGCAGTGCTGCACGGTGTGTCGGTGGTCGACTCGAGGAGCAACCGCGAGCACTTCCTCGACAGCGTCGAGGAAGACGTCGATGGCCTCGTCACCGTTGCAGTGTGCATGCACGAGGATGCCCGCTCGATGAAACGCCAGGAGTCGCTCCGCCACCTGTTCGGGCGGGATCAGCCACATGCCGTTGTCGCCCGAGCCGTGATAGTGCGGCCACCGCAGTCGAGCCGTGAAACCCTGGATCGAGCCGTCGAGAATCAGCTTCACGTGGCCGAATCGCAGCTTGTCGCTGCTGCTCGCCGCGAGGCCCTGCACGAGCGCGGCTGCCTCGTCGAGGTCGCCCGGGCCGCCGAAACCCGGATTGTGGAACACCGAGACCCGGGCCGGGAACGCCGGATCGTCCACCACGTCGCGCCACCGCTGGGTCGTTCTGGGGTCGTGGAGCGACCCGCTCCCGAGGTCGGTGAGCGTGGTGACTCCGACGTTGCGGGCGATCGCGCCGAGGTTCGAGATGGCCGAGGCGTCGGCGACCGACCGCATGAGGGCGCGGAAGGCCGGTCCGGCCAGGCTCATCGCCGGGGGCTCCTTGAGCTCACCTGTCGGATCGCCGGAGGCGTCCTTGGCCACACCGGCCATGGACGTGTAGCGATCGATGCCCTGGGCTGTCATCAGAGCGGTGTTCACGGTGGCGAGGTGCAGGCTGGCATGAATGACGAGAATCCCGCGGTCCCGCGAGACCCGATCGAGATGGGTCGCCCCGAGCATCTCGCCCTCGAAGTAGATGGGGTCGAGTCCCCACGCGAGCAGCGGAGCTGCAGGGTCGTCGAGCGCGTCGTTGGCCTCGTCGAGACGGGCGAGCACGGCTGCGATCGACTTGCAGCCGGGCCAGTGGCGGCCGTCGGGACCCGTGCGGTCGAAGTAGCCGCAATAGGTGTGCTGCCAGACCCCACCCTCGATGACGTGGCTGTGGGCTTCGACGAAACCGGGGAGAAGCACGTTCTGCTCGAATGTCGGGTCGATGGTGCCGCCGAAGCTGGCGCGGAGCTCATGCGGTTCGCCGACGGCCAGCACTCGGCCGCCCGACACCGCAACCCCCGTGACCGGGGGCAGCGAACCCTCCAGGGTGTGGACGGTGGCTGCGGGGTAGACGATGACGTCAGTGGCCACGCCCAGAACCTATCTGGGCCCTGGGCCCAACCCGAGACGACTACTCGAAGTCGATGCCGACGGTTGCCATCTTGCCTCGCAGGTTCTCGTAACCCCTGTCGAGGAGGTCGATGCCCGTGATGGTCGAGACCCCGTTTGCGGCTGCCGCAGCGATGAG
>JAOTZB010000006.1 GCA_029861625.1 Acidimicrobiia bacterium | reverse complement strand
CCCATGGCCCTCAAGTATGACGATCACGCACCCGCCGGCCGTGGACCCCACCGGAGCAGGCGGCAACAGCGCGACAGCGATACGGTCCTGGCGGTGAACGAGCTCTCGGGAACCTGGCGGGCCGCTGTCGCCGACCAGGAGCTTCGACTCCGCTTCCAGGAACCCGACCACGACGACGACGGCTGGGAGTCGATCGAGGTCCCCGGCCACTGGCGCACGACCGAGGCGTTCGCCGACCACGACGGACCCATCCTCTACCGCCGCCACGTGAGCATCGCGCCGGCTGGGCCGGACGAGCGGATGTGGCTGATCGCCGACGGTGTCTTCTCCGAGGCCGACGTCTGGTGGAACGGTCACTACCTCGGCGACATGGAGGGCTATTTCGCACCCCATGCATTCGAGCTCGGCACCGACGTCCTCGATCGCGACGACCATGTCGTAGCCGTGGAGGTCAGTCATCGTCGAGCCGACGACCTGGACGCGAAGCACTCGATCGTCGGCATCTTCGACGACTCCCGCGACGTCGACCCCGCGTGGAATCCCGGGGGGATCTGGCGACCGATCACGATCGATCGGAGCGGGCCGGCCCGCATCGCCGCGCTTCGGGCTCGATGCCGCACCGCGACACCCGACGAAGCCACCCTGGTGATAACGGCATCCGTCAACAGCGACCGAACCGTACCGGCCGAGATCGAGACGACGATCGCCGGCACGGAACATCGCTTCGAACACCCGCTCAGCATCGGCGACAACCGTGTCGAATGGACCGTGACCATCCCCGAGCCTGCGCTGTGGTGGCCCCACGGCCACGGCGATCAGCCCCTCCACGAGCTACGGGTCGAGCTCTCGGTCGATGGCCGGGTGAGTCACGAACGCACGGTTCGAACCGGGCTCCGGGCCGTCGCGATGCGACACTGGCGGCTCCACGTGAACGGCCAGGTGCTCTTCGCCAAGGGCGCCAACATCGGGCCGACTCGCCTCGACCTGGGTGCGACCACCGCAGCACAGGTCGAATGCGACATCAGCACCGCCCTCGACGCCAACCTCAACCTGCTGCGCGTGCGGGGCCACATCGGGCACCCGACGCTCTACGAGACGGCCGATCGCCTCGGGATGTTGTTGTGGCAGGACTTCCCACTGCACCGCGGGTACTCGCGACGCGTCCGCAGGCGTGCGATCGACCTGGCCGAGGCAGCGGTCGACACGCTGGCCCATCATCCGTCGATCGTGATCTGGTGCGCCCACAACAGCCCGGTGCCCGAGGGTGCCCCTCACGTCGACGGGCGGCCGAGATTCGGCGGCCCGAGAGCCGCCATGGGCCAACAGCTGCCGACGTGGAACAAGTCGGTGCTCGACCGGTCGGTGAAGCGCACGATCGACAAGGCTGACGGCACCAGACCCGTCATCGCGCACTCCGGACTGTGGCCGCATCCCCCGCAGCTCGACGGAACGGATACGCACCTGTGGTTCGGCTGGCGATGGGGCGACGAGCGCGACCTCGCAAGGCTCTCGCGTCGCATGCCCCGAGCCGTGCGCTGGGTGTCCGAGCTCGGGGCGGCGTCGGTGCCGACTTCGGCCGAGTTCTGCGAGCCCGAGCGGTGGCCCGACCTCGACTGGGACCGCCTCGCGGAACACCACGGCTACGAGCCCGGCCCGTTCGCGAGGAACGTCCCGCCCGAGATGTCGCCGACGTTCGACCACTGGCGCGACACCAGCCAGCGATACCAGGCCCAGCTCCTGCGCCGCCAGATCGAGACCTTGCGCCGCATCAAGTACCGCCCGACCGGCGGGTTCTGCCTGCACTTCTTCGCCGACGCGGCGCCGGCGATCAGCTCGTCGCTCCTCGATCACGAGCGCAACCCGAAGGCGGCGCTCGCCGCCGTGCGCGAGGCGTGTGCGCCAGTCATCGTCGTCGCCGACCGGCTCCCGAGAACCATGGTCGCCGACGAGTCGATAGCGCTCGATGTGCACGTGGTGAGCGACCACCGCCACGACACGCACGGAACGGTCGTCGCCGACCTGACCTGGCCAGGCGGCTCACACCAGTGGCGTTGGTCGGGACCCATCGAGGCCGACGCGGTCACCCGCGTCGGCACACTCAGCTGGGTCGCCCCGGCGGTGACGGGCCCCGCCACGCTCGAGCTCGGGCTCCATGGCGACGACACCGCCAGCAACCGGTACGACACCACGATCACGTCGTGACGACCCCCAGCGGTTACCCGCCCGGTCACCGACCGCAGTAACTTCGGACCCATGGCCACGACCATGAGCCGGCCGAAGCCGGAACCCATCAGCAAGCCGCCTCGCCAGCTCCCCTTCCCGCTCAGCCTCTACCAGACCGCCGTCGGCAAGAAGTGGGTCATGGCACTCACGGGCATCGGCCTGCTCGGCTTCGTGCTCGCCCACATGATCGGGAACCTCCACCTGTACGAAGGACCGGTCGAGCTCCGCGAATATGCCGAGACGCTACGCGACATCGGCACCGAGGTCATCCCGCGCACGTGGTTCCTGTGGGGCTTCCGTCTCGGGCTGATCGCGATGTTCGCCCTCCACATCCACGCCGCGTACACGCTGAAGGCGATGAGCGTGAAGGCGAACCCGAGCTCGAGCGTGCTCGACGGCACGAAGAAGTACGAGGGTGGCCAGGACTTCATCGCCGTCAACTTCGCGGGTCGAACCATGGTGGCGAGCGGCACGATCGTCGGCCTCTTCATCGTCTACCACCTCGCCGATCTCACGTGGGGTGTCCTGCCGTGGGTCGACTACGAACGAGGTGACCCGTACCACAACGTGGTCTCGAGCCTCGAGAACTGGCCAGTCGCACTGTTGTACATCGTGGCCAACATCCTGCTCGCCATGCACATCTTCCACGGCACCTGGAGCCTGTTCCAGAGCCTCGGTATCAACAACCCGAGGTACAACGGTGCCCGCCGCGCCTTCGCCGGCAGCATCGCCGCGGTGATCCTGATCGGGAACCTCAGCTTCCCCATCCTCGTCCAGGCCGGGCTGGTCGACGAGGACAACTGCACGGCGCCGTGCGGCATCACCGGCGAAGAGGTCGAAGCCGAGGAGGCCGGGCAATGATCGGATCACTCGACCCTCGTGTCCCCGACGGGCCCGTCGCCGACAAGTGGACCAACCACAAGTTCGACATGAAGCTCGTGAACCCCGCCAACAAGCGGAAGTTCGAGGTCATCGTGGTCGGCACCGGCCTCGCGGGCGCCTCGGCGGCGGCATCGCTCGGCGAGCTCGGCTACCGGGTCAAGGCCCTGACCTATCACGACTCTCCCCGCCGGGCCCACAGCATCTCGGCCCAGGGCGGCATCAACGCGGCGAAGAACTACCAGAACGACGGCGACAGCGTGTTCCGCCTCTTCTACGACACGGTGAAGGGCGGTGACTACCGCTCCCGGGAGGCCAACGTGTACCGGCTCGCCGAGGCCAGCGTCGACATCATCGACCAGGCCGTGGCCCAGGGCGTGCCGTTCGCCAGGGAGTACGGCGGCCTGCTCGACAACCGGTCCTTCGGCGGGGCCCAGGTGAGCCGCACCTTCTATGCGAGGGGCCAGACGGGTCAACAGCTCCTGCTCGGTGCGTACTCGGCACTCATGCGCCAGGTCGCCGCGGGCACGGTCGATCTGTTGACCCGCACCGAGATGCTCGATCTGGTCGTCGAGGACGGTCGGGCCGTCGGCATCGTCACCCGCGACCTGCTCACGGGCGAGATCGCGTCGCACAGCGCCCACGCGGTCGTGTTGGCCACCGGCGGGTACGGCAACGTCTACTACCTGTCGACGAATGCGATGGCGTGCAATGTCACCGCGGCCTGGCGAGCGCATCGTCGTGGCGCGCTGTTCGCCAACCCGTGCTACACGCAGATCCACCCCACGTGCATCCCGGCGAGCGACGAGTTCCAGTCGAAGCTCACGCTCATGTCCGAGTCGCTCCGCAACGACGGACGCATCTGGGTTCCCCGCGATCCCGACGAGACACGGATGGCGAAGGACATCCCCGAAGCGGAGCGTTACTACTTCCTCGAGGAGAAGTACCCGGCATTCGGAAACCTCGTGCCCCGCGACGTCGCATCCCGAAACGCCAAGACCGTGGTCGATCAGGGCCTCGGCGTCGGGCCGCTGAAGAACGGCGTCTACCTCGACTTCGCCGTGGCGCGTGAACGCGATGGAGTCGAGTCCATCAGGGCCAAGTACGGGAATCTGTTCGACATGTACGAACGAATCACGGGCGAGGACCCCTACGAGCGGCCCATGCGCATCTATCCCGCGATCCACTACACGATGGGGGGATTGTGGGTCGACTACGATCTCATGAGCAACGTCCCTGGCCTGTTCGTGCTGGGCGAGGCGAACTTCTCGGACCACGGCGCCAACCGCCTGGGCGCATCTGCACTCATGCAGGGTCTCGCCGACGGCTACTTCGTGCTGCCCTACACGATCGGCAACTACCTGGCCCCGCTGCTGGGCACGAACCCGCTTCCCACCGACCACGAGTCCTTCCGGGCCGTCAACGCCGAGGTCGCCGAACGAACCCGACACTGGCTCGAGATCAAGGGCACCCGCTCGGTCGACTGGTTCCACCGTGAGCTCGGCAAGATCTGCTGGGACAACATCGGGATGGCTCGAAACAGCGCCGGGCTCGAGAAGGCGCTCAGCGAGATTCCGGCCCTCCGCGAAGAGTTCCACGCCGACGTGCGCATCCTCGGCGGCGACGAAGGCCTCAACACGTCCTTGGAGAAGGCCGGACGCGTCAGCGATTTCTTCGAGCTGGCCGAGCTCATGGCACGCGACGCCCTCACCCGCGAGGAGTCATGCGGCGGGCACTTCCGAGAAGAGAGCCAGACCGACGAGGGCGAAGCGCTCCGCGACGACGACAACTTCGCCCATTCGGCAGCGTGGGAATGGACCGGGTCCGACACCGAGCCCATACGGCACACCGAAGCACTCGAGTTCGAGAACGTGGCGCTCACCCAGCGCAGCTACAAGTAGCAGGGGCAGGAAACGACGTGAACACGATCAATCTCACGCTCGAGGTGTGGCGCCAGAGCGGGCCGGCGGCCGATGGTGGCTTCGTCACCTACGAGGCGAACGACGTCGCCGAGGACATGTCGTTCCTGGAGATGCTCGACCTCGTCAACGAGCAGCTCATCGCCACAGGCGAGGAGCCGATCGAGTTCGAGAGCGACTGCCGCGAGGGCATCTGCGGCACGTGCGGTGTCATGATCAACGGCAAGGCCCACGGACCCGAGAAGGCCACGGCCACCTGTCAGCTCCACATGCGCAAGTTCGACGACGGCGACCACATCGTGGTCGAGCCGTGGCGGGCGACCTCGTTCCCGATCATCAAGGATCTCGCGGTCGATCGATCACCGCTCGACGACATCGTCACGGCCGGCGGGTTCATCGGCGTGAACACCGGCTCGGCCCCCGACGCCAACCTCATCCCGGTGCCGAAGGAGACCGCGGACGCGGCCTTCGACGCGGCTGCATGCATCGGCTGTGGCGCATGTGTCGCGGCCTGCCCGAACAGCGCGGCACAGCTGTTCACCTCGGCCAAGATCCAGCACCTCAACCTGTTGCCCCAGGGTCAGGCCGAGCGATGGAAACGCACTGAGGCGATGGTCGAGACCATGGAGCAGTTCTTCGGATCGTGCACCAATCACGGCGAGTGCACCGAGGCGTGCCCGAAGGAGATCCCGCTCGACTTCATCGCGTACACCAACCGCGACTACGTGAAGTCGAAGATCAAGAACCGCAAGCTCGCCGGTCAGAGCTGAGTAGGCCCGCTCTCGGCGCAGATCGGCGCAAAGGTACGCCGAGACCGCACTACCCTGCCGTGGTGCTCGAACGGTTCGGACTCCAGGCGCTCCGCGGCTTCTTCATGGGCGCAGCCGACATCGTTCCCGGCGTCTCCGGCGGGACGATTGCACTGTTGGTCGGCATCTACGACGATCTCGTCCAGAACGTCAGGGCCGCGGCCGGTGTCCTGGGCCGGGTGGCCCGCGGCGACATCGCCGCGGCTCGCAGCCAGCTCCGTTCCGTCGATTGGGCGTTCCTCGTCCCGCTGGGCGTGGGCATCCTCATCGCGGTCGCCGCGCTCGCCTCGGTGATCGAGCGACTGCTCGAGGACTACCCCGAGGAGATGGCCGGACTCTTCTTCGGGCTCGTCGCGGCATCGATCGTCATCGCGTGGAATCTGCTCGAACGTCGCACCGGCGCCGAGCTCGGGCTGCTCATCGCGGTGGCCGTCGTCGTGTTCGTCCTCCTCGGATACCAGAAGGGTCCCGTCGCGAACCCCTCACCGATAGCGTTCCTCGGCGCGGGAGCGCTGGCGATCTGCGCGATGATCCTGCCCGGCAT
The DNA here is from genome assembly GCA_029861625.1 of Acidimicrobiia bacterium. Classification (GTDB taxonomy): domain Bacteria; phylum Actinomycetota; class Acidimicrobiia; order Acidimicrobiales; family JAHEJN01; genus JAOTZB01. Next base: position 32,933 of record JAOTZB010000006.1, on the reverse strand, counting down.
CTCGGGTTCGTTCCTGCTGTTGATGATCGGCATGTACACGCCGGTCCTCGGCGCGGTGAGCGACCGCGATCTTGGCGATGTCCTGCTCGTCGGTGTCGGTGTCGTCATCGGCCTCGCGCTGTTCTCGAACGTGTTGGGCGTGCTGCTCGACCGGGCGCGCGACCTCACGCTGGCCGCGCTGGTCGGTCTGATGGTCGGTTCGCTACGAGTCCTCTGGCCGTGGCCGAACGGCGTCGGGCTCATCAGCCGGGAGGCCGACGAGGTCGTCGACGGCACCGGCCTCGACTGGCCGAACGCCGACGATGCAGTCATGCCGATCGTGCTCGCCGTCGTCGCGTTCGCCGTCGTCTTCGGCATCAGCCGGGTGGCGGCGAAGCGGGAAACCGGGGTCTGACGATCTCGCCCGCCGATGTCGACTCGACCGCGAGGAGCCGGTCGAGTCGCGGCCACGCTGCAGTCCCCCAACGGTGTGTCCACCAGCCGGTCCCGGCGATCGCGACCCGCTCGGAGCCGATGAGCAGCTCGCCCTCGACCACCGCGCCGACCTCGTAACCGTCGTCGAGTCCGACGATCACGCCGGTTGCGTGCCACTCGACGTCGCTTCCGACCGGCACGCGGTGGCCTCGCGCGTCTCCGAGCAGCTCGGCAGGCGTGTCGACCTCGATGCCGAATGCCTCGAGGTCGGCCGTCAGATGCGTCAGTCGGGTCTGGACCCGGAGCTCGGCCCACAGGCCCGACGCCCGGACCTCGAGATCGGGCCACAGCGGCGCCGATACCTCGGGGTCGATGACGGCGACGAGGGGACGTTCGGTTCTCGCGATCACCGTCCACCAGCCCGCCGCCCCGCCACCGAGCTGGATTCCCATCGACGCCACGACGCCCGCCGCCGGATCTACCAGCTCGAGTGACCACACCTCGTGGCCCGCATCGCTGCTGCGGAGCTGGCGGGCATCGGCCGCAGGGCTCGGCGCGTCCATGGCTCGGGCATCGTAGCCTTCCCGCCATGGACGACTTCCCGACCGAGGAGTGGGTTCGCCGGCTCGATGACGCCGTCCGGGCCGCCGGGGTACACGGCCAGCCGCTGGTGATCGTGCACGAGCTCACCGGGGGGGCCGAACCGTTCCGGTACCTGATTCGAGTCGGCCCCGACGGGTCGACGGTCACCGTCGGAGACGCAGCCGACGCAACGGTTCGGTTCCGCCAGACCGTCGCCACTGCACGCGAGATCCGATCCGGGGAGCTCGCGCCATCGGAGGCCGTGCTGTTGGGACGCGTCGGCGTCGGCGGTGATGCCCGTGTGCTCGTCGCCCACCGCGAGACCCTCGCTGCGCTCGACCGGGCCATGTCGAGCGTCACGACCGGCACCTGATGCCCGAGCTTCCCGACGTCGTTGTCTACGTCGAAGCGTTGGAGCGACGCGTCCTCGGGCAGCCGGTCGAGGCGATCGACGTCCGCGGCATCTCGGTGCTGAAGACCTACGACCCACCACTGGCCGCGGCCCAGGGCAGGACCGTCACCGGCCTGCGCCGGCTCGGGAAGCGCATCGTGTTCGAGCTCGAGGACGAGCTGTTCCTCGTCATCCACCTGATGGTCGGCGGTCGGCTCCGCTGGGCCGACGTCGGCGCGAAGATCCCGGGCAAGGTCGGCCTCGCCGCGCTCCGGGTGCCGACCGGGACCTTGCTGTTGGTCGAGGCGTCGAAGAAGAAGCGGGCGTCGATGTGGCTGCACGCCGGTGAGGACGAGATGCTCGCCGAGCACGACCGGCAGGGTGCAGAGCCGCTCGAGATCGATCGCGACACGTTCGTCGCCAGGCTCACATCCCGAAATCGCACACTGAAGCGTGCGCTCACCGACCCCACCATCTTCAGCGGGATCGGCAACGCCTACTCCGACGAGATCCTCCTGCACGCTCGGCTGTCGCCGGTGCGGCGCACCGCGCAGCTCGACCCCGACGAGCTCACCGCGCTCTACGAGTCCACACAGACCACCCTTCGGATGTGGCTCGACCGCTTCCGCGAGGAGGTCGGCGACGGCTGGCCCGAGAAGGTCACGGCGTTCCGGCCCGACATGGTCGTGCACGGCAAGTACCGCGAGCCCTGCGCGGTCTGCGGCACCGAGGTGCAGCGCATCCGGTACGCCGAGAACGAGGTCAACTACTGCCCGACCTGCCAGAACGACGGCAAGGTGCTCGCGGACCGCTCGCTGTCACGCCTGTTGAAGGACGACTGGCCCAAGACCGTCGAGGACCTCGAGGACTTCCGCGCGTGAGCCGGTCGGAGCGAGCTCCACTCCCCCTGGAACCGAGCGGTGACGTGATCGCAGGGCTCGGCGCCGACGTCCTCGCCTATGCCGACCGGTTCCTCGGCGAACGCACGTCGGCCGCGGCCTCGTCGGCCGGCCACGATCCCGGCCTCATCGAGGACCTGCTGGCCATGCCACCGGCGCACGGAGCCGATCTCGACGACGTGCTGCGCCGTCTCGACCAGGCGATCGCCACCGGATTCGACACCGCCTCCGGACGCTTCTTGTCCTATGTCCCGAGCGGCGCGTTGTACACGTCGGCGCTCGGCACGTTCCTGGGGGCCGTCACGAACCGCTACAGCGGCGCCCCCCACGCCAGCCCCGGCGCCGTGGCCATCGAGCAGAGCGTCATCGACTGGTTCATCTCCTTGTACGGCCTGCCGGCCGGAGCGGCCGGCGTGCTCCTGTCCGGTGGGTCGGTCGCCAACCTGACGGCCACGGTCGCAGCGCGATCCCGCCTCGGCGAGCACTTCGACCACGGCGTCGTGTACACGTCGGAGCGCGCGCATCACTCGGTGACCAAGGCAGCCCGAATCGCCGGCATCCGCCGCGATCGGATCAGACCGATCCGTGCCGACTCCGAGCTGCGCCTCGACCCTGTTGCCCTCCGGGATGCGATCGAGGAGGACCGAGCGAGCGGTCTGCGACCGATGATGATCGTGGCCACCGCTGGCACCACCGACACGGGAACGGTCGACCCACTGCACGAATGTGCGCTCATCGCCCGAGCCGCGGGGGCGTGGTTCCACGTCGACGCCGCGTACGGAGGATTCTTCCAGCTCACCGACCGCGGCCGCGCCCTGCTCGAGGGCATCGAGCTGGCGGATTCGATCACCATCGACCCGCACAAGTCGCTGTTTCTCCCCTGGGGCATCGGCGCCCTCCTCGTACGCGACGAGCAGGCACTGACCGAGTCGCACGAGGGACGGGGCTCCTACATGCAGGACGTGCCCGATAGCAACGAGCTCCCTCACTACTTCGCCCTCGGCCCCGAGCTCACGCGACCGTTCCGCGGCCTGGCCGTCTGGCTTCCGCTCCAACTGCACGGCGTCGCGGTCTTCCGCGACGAGCTCGACCGGATGCTCGATCTGGCTCGGGACGCCGCCGACGTGCTCGGACGGATACCGGGTGTCGAGCTGACGGCGCCTCCCGACCTGTCGATCGTCACGTTCCGGGCGTCCGCCGGCGATGCCGCCTCCCAACACATCCTCGACTTCTTGAACGACTCACGCGAGGTCCACGTCTCGAGCACCACGGTGCAGGACCGATTCGTCGTCCGCATGGCGTTCCTGAGCCAGCGCACCACCGACGGCATCGCCCAACGTGCTGTTGCGCTGGTGCGAGAGGCACTCGATGCCTGGTCGGTCAGATGAGCCCGAGCCCCGAGACGGTGTCGCGCTCGCCGACGAGCTCTCCCGCCGACGCGTCGATCTTCGATCGGCTGAAGTCGTCGATGTCGAGACCCTGCACGATGGTGTAGGCGCCTCCGGCGGTGGTGCACGGGAACGACGAGATGATTCCCTCCGGGAGGTCGTAGCTGCCGTCGGACGGCACGGCCATGCTCACCCAGTCGTCAGCTGCACTTCCCAGCGCCCAATCGCGCATGTGATCGATGGCGGCATTGGCAGCCGACGCCGCCGACGAGGCGCCCCTGGCCTCGATGATCGCTGCACCGCGCTTCTGGACCGTGGGGATGAAGTCGTTCTCGAGCCACGCCTGGTCGTCGACCGCGGCAGCCGCGTTCCGACCGCCGACCTCGGCGTGGAAGATGTCGGGGTACTGCGTGGCCGAGTGGTTCCCCCAGATGGTCATCTTCTTCACATCGTTCACCGTCGCATCGAGCTTGCCGGCGAGCTGGGCGATGGCCCGGTTGTGATCGAGCCGGGTCATCGCGGTGAACTGGCCGGGATCGAGGTCGGGAGCGGCCGACTGCGCGATGAGCGCATTCGTGTTGGCCGGGTTGCCGACCACGAGCACCTTCACGCTGCGGCTCGCGTTCTCGTTGATCGCCTTGCCCTGGGGGCCGAAGATGCCGCCGTTGGCCTCGAGGAGGTCGGCACGCTCCATCCCGGCCTTGCGGGGCATGGCGCCGACCAACAGCGCGTAGTCGGTGTCGGCGAATGCAACATCGGGATCGTCGGTCTTGACCACGCCGGCGAGCAGCGGGAACGCGCAGTCCTCGAGCTCCATGTGGACACCGTCGAGCGCGCCGAGGGCCGGTGCGATCTCGAGCATCTGCAGGATGACGGGCTGGTCGTCGCCGAGCAGCTGTCCGCTGGCGATCCGGAACAGCAGTGCGTAGCCGATCTGGCCGGCGGCGCCGGTGACGACGACACGTACGGGTGCCTTGCTCATTTCATGACCTCCTGGGTCGAAGGCGGCGGGTCTAGAGGCGTTCGACGATCGCTTCGCCGAAGGCCGAACATGCCACCTCGGTTGCACCGTCCATGAGCCGGGCGAAGTCGTAGGTGACGATCTTCTCGCCGATGGTCTGCTCGACGGCTCGGATGATGTCGTCGGCGGCGTCCTGCCAGCCGAGATGTTCGAACATCAACACGCCCGACAGCAGCACCGACGACGGGTTGACCTTGTCCTGACCGGCATACTTCGGGGCCGTGCCGTGGGTAGCCTCGAAGATGCCGTGACCGGTCACGTAGTTGACGTTGGCGCCGGGGGCGATGCCGATACCGCCCACCTGGGCGGCGAGAGCGTCGGAGATGTAGTCGCCGTTGAGGTTCATGGTCGCGATCACATCGAACTCGGCCGGGCGGGTGAGGACCTGCTGTAGCGCGATGTCGGCGATGGCGTCCTGGACCAGGATCTTGTCACCGGGGTCGCCGCCGCAGTCGTCCCACCCGACGGCGACATCACTGAACTCCTCGCGCACGAGCTCGTAGCCCCAGTTCATGAACGCGCCCTCGGTGAACTTCATGATGTTGCCCTTGTGCACCCAGTGGACCCGGCTGCGATTCTTCTTCACCGCGTAGTTGAGGGCTGCTCGTTGCAGCCGCTGCGAGCCGGTCTTCGACACCGGCTTGATGCCGATGCCCGAGTCGGCCCGGATGTCGCGCCCGAAGATGTCGTGGATCGCCGCACGGAGCCGATCGGCCTCGTCGCTGCCGGCCTCGGCCTCGATGCCGGCGTAGATGTCCTCGGTGTTCTCCCGGAAGATCACCATGTCGACCAGCTCGGGATGCTTGACGGGAGACGGCACACCGGTGAACCAGCGGACCGGGCGCAGGCAGACGTACAGGTCGAGGAGCTGGCGCAGCGCGACGTTGAGGCTCCGGAAGCCTCCACCGATGGGCGTGGTGAGCGGGCCCTTGATGCCGATGAGGTACTCCTGGAACGTGTCGACGGTCTCCTGGGGCAGCCAGTCGCCGGTGGCATCGAACGCTTTCTCGCCCGCGAGCACCTCGATCCACTCGATGGTCTTGCCGTACTTCCCCGCCGCGGCGTCGAGCACGAGCTTGGCGGCTGGCCAGATGTCGACGCCCGTTCCATCGCCCTCGATGAAGGGGATGATGGGGTTGTCCGACACGTTGAGCGTCGAGTCGTCGTTGATCGTGATCTTGTCAGCCATGGGGCCGGAGCCTACCGGGGCGAGTGACCTCGGGCCGACCCGAGCCGTTCGGCGATGGCGAGCGCCGTGGCTGACCGGTTCATGGTGTACAGGTGCACGCCGGGGGCACCGCCATCGAGCAACGCCTGGGCCAGTTCCACCGCCGCGTCGATCGCGATTGTCTCCCGATCGGCGTCGGATGCGGCCTCGAGGCGCGCCCAGAGCTCGGCCGGTGTGTGCGTGCCGTTGAGATCGGCGAATCGTTTCACGACCGCGGGCTTGGTGACCGGGAACACGCCGGGGATGATCGGCTTCTCGACGCCCAGCGCAGCCAGCTCTTCGACGAGCTCGAAGTACAGCGTCGGATCGAAGAAGAACTGTGTGATCGCGTAGTCGGCGGCCGCGAGCTTGTCGGCGAGATGGCGCCGATCGTCGCTGCGGCTAGCCGATCGCGGGTGTACCTCGGGGTGGGCGGCGACGCCGATCGACAGGTCGCCGCGGGCGCGGATCAGCTCGACGAGCTCGGACGCGAACCGGAAGTCGCCGGTCGGTGTGGAGCCATCGGCGGGCCAGTCCCCTGCGAGCGCCAACACGTCGGTGACACCGTTGCCGACGTAGTCGTCGAGCAGCGCCTCGATCTGGGCCCGTGTGTGGCCCACGCACGTGAGATGGGCGACGGCCGGGATGGGCCGCTCGGCCGCGATCTCGACGACGATGTCGCGAGTGCGATCGTGACCCTGACCTCCGGCGCCGCACGTGACCGAGACGAAGCTCGGTTCGGCCACCATCAGCTCGCCGATGATCGAGTGCAGCGCCCGCTGGGCCTCGTCGGTCTTGGGCGGGAAGAACTCGAAGGACAGCGTCTGCCCGTCACGAAGCGCCTCGGCGACCGAATTCATCGCGTGAGGATACGCAGTCTGATCGCCGATCAGACGAGCGTGCGTTCGGCGGCCGCGACCGTGTTCGACAACAACATGGCCCTCGTCATCGGTCCGACTCCACCGATGCGCGGCGAGAGCCAGCCGGCGACCTCGGCGACTTCATCGGCGACGTCGGAGACGAGCTTCTTGCCCTCGAACGACACGCCGGCGGCGATCACCGCAGCACCGGGCTTCACCATGTCGGCGGTGACGAGGCCGGGCGAGCCCGCCGCGGCGATCAAGATGTCGGCCTGCCAGGTGAAGGACGCGATGTTCGCGACGCCGGTGTGCACCACACTGACGGCGGCGTTCGCGAGCGGCCGCTTGAGCGTCAAGAGGTTGGCGAGGGGTCGGCCGATGGTGAGGCCGCGACCCACGATCACCACGTGCTGACCGGCGATCGGCACGTCGAATCGGTCGAGGAGCAGCTGGATGCCTGCCGGCGTACAGGCGAGCGGGGCTTCGATGCCCTGGACGAGCTTGCCCAGGTTCACCGGATGGAGCCCGTCGGCGTCCTTGTCGGGGTCGACGCGCAGCAGCGCCGATTCGTAGTCGAGCCCGGTCGGGAACGGATACTGGATGATGTAGGCGTGCACGCCGGGATCGGCGTTGAGATCGTCGACGACCTCGTCGATCGCGGCCTGGGGGGTGGTCGCAGGCAGGTCGACCTGGCGCGACACCATCCCGAGCTCCTCGCAGTCACGGTGTTTCATCGCCACGTAGTTCGCCGACGGGCCGTCGTCGCCGACGAGCACGGTGCCGAGGCCCGGGGTCACGCCCCGCGCCCCGAGCGCGTCGATGCGACCCCGCAGATCGTCCTTGATCTCGCGGGCAAGGAGCTCGCCATCGAGCGTGATCGCAGTCATGGCGCCATCCTCGCGCAGAACCGTCGGCAGACGATCGACGCACTGCCTCCGGCGTGACGCTCCGGCTCCCCGCGCTCAGTGGCGGAAGTGGCGCTCGCCGGTGAAGACCATGGCCATGCCGGCTTCATCTGCGGCCGCGATGACCTCGTCGTCACGGATCGAACCACCCGGTTGGACGACCACGGTGCACCCGGCCTCGGCCGCGGCATCGAGACCGTCGCGGAAGGGGAAGAACGCGTCGCTCGCACAGGCGCCGCCGATGGCGCGGCCGTCAGCCTTGTCGGCGGCGATGCGACCGGCGTCACGGCGATTCTGTTGCCCCGCTCCGATGCCGACTGCCTGGCGGTCCTTCACCATGACGATGCAGTTCGACGTGACCCGAGCTGCCGTTCGCCACGCGAAATCGAGATCGTCCCATTCGGCATCGGTCGGCTCCCGCTCGGTGACGACGCGGCAGGTCGCTCGATCGAACGTCACCCGGTCGGCAGTCTGCACGAGGAGCCCGCCGTCGATCGAACGGAGCTCGAGCAGCGGTGACGAGGGCGTCGCCGCCTCGATGACGCGGAGGTTCTTCTTCTCGAGGAGCTTCTGCAGCGCGTCGGGTTCGAAGGCGGGCGCCACGATGACCTCGGTGAACACCGGGGCGAGCGCCTCGGCCAGCGACAATGGCACGGGTCGATTGACCGCAACGATGCCGCCGAAGGCGGACACCGGATCGCCGGCGTGGGCCAGCGCGTACGCGGTCGTGACATCGGCGTTGGCGGCGAGACCGCACGGGTTCGCGTGTTTGATCACCGCCACCGTGGGGTCGTCGCTGATGCTCCAGGCGAGGCGCCATGCAGCCTCGGTGTCGTAGAGGTTGAGGTACGACAGCGCCTTGCCGCCGTGTTGGACCGCGCCGTCCCACCAGCCCGACCCGGCCGAGAACCGGTAGCGAGCCCCGACCTGGTGGGGGTTCTCTCCGTAGCGGAGGTCCTGAACCCGCTCCAGGCTCAGATGGAGGCTGTCGGGCAGCGCGTCGTCGGCGTCGGAGGACTCGTCGGTGTCGTCGAACCACGAGACGATCGCGGCGTCATAAGCCGCGGTGTGGGCGAATGCCGCCCGGGCGAGACGGCGCCGCGTCGCGGCCGACAGCATGCCGTCGGCCCGCAGCTCGGCGAGCACGATGGCGTAGTCGGACGGGCTGGTGACGATCCCGACGGAATCGTGGTTCTTGGCCGCCGCCCGCACCATCGTCGGTCCGCCGATGTCGATCATCTCGATCGACGGCTGACTGCCGAAGGGGTACAGGTTCGAGACGACCAGGTCGATGAGGCCGATGCCGCGACCGTCGAGCTCGGCCAGGTGCTCGGGCTTCGAGCGATCGGCCAGGATCCCGCCGTGGATCACCGGATGGAGGGTCTTGACCCGGCCGCCCAGCATCTCGGCGGCGCCGGTGAGCTCGGCCACCTCGACCACGTCGAGACCGGTGTCGGCGATTGCCGCGGCCGTCCCGCCGCTCGATACGAGCTCCCATCCGAGGTCGGCCAGGCCCTGCGCCAGCTCGACGATGCCGGACTTGTCGTGAACGGACAGCAGCGCCCGCTTGGTCTGGATGGTCATGGCGCCGATGCTCCTCGGAAGAGAGATGTGGTCGTCATGTCACCGAACCTCGCCGAAGGATCGCCTGGAGGGTTGCCGGATAGAGGCGGCGTTCGACCGTCTTGATCCGCTCGTGCAGGGTGGTGACGGTGTCGGTCGCCTCGACGACGACCGCTTCTTGGGCCAGGATCGGACCGGCATCGACTTCGAGCGTCGCGACGTGCACCGTGCACCCCGTGACCTTGACGCCGTATGCCACGGCCTCCTCGACCGCATGCCAGCCGGGGAATGCCGGGAGCAGCGACGGGTGCGTGTTCACGATCCTGCCCCCGTACACGTCCTGGATCGCCTGGCCGAGAACGGTGCCGAAACCGGCCATGGCGACCAGCTCGATGCCGGCGCCCTCGAGGGCAGCGGTCACGCGCATCGTGTACTCGTCGCGGTCGAAATCGGGCCCGAAGCTCTCGCGTTCGACGAGCACGACGTCGGTGCCGTGGCGGGCCGCCACGTCGACGGCCGGACATGGCCGGTCGACGACCGCCACCTCGACCGTGATGCCGGCGCTGAGGATGGCATCGAGGATGGTTCCGCTGCCGGAGGCGAGCACCGCGAGACGCACGGCGGCAACCTAGCAGCGTCACCAGCGAGGCCAGGGATCGCCGTGTCAGGGGGGTCGACCGGTTAGGTTTTGGTCAGAACGCACACCCAACGGGGGGCCACGAGGCATGGAAATGAAACCAGGACCACTCATGATGCTCGGGGGAGGTGTGCTCGCCGTCATCGGCACGTTCTTGGCCTGGCGTGACATCTTGGGCTTCACCCAGTCGGGCCTCAGCACCGATTCGGCCGGCCTGCAGGGCGTCTTCGTCTTGCTGATCGGTCTGGCTCTGGCCGGCTACGGCGCAGTCCTCTCGTTCGCGCCCCAGGTCAAGCTGCCCGATCAAGTGCTGGGCTTCACCATGAGCCAGCTCACCCTGGTACTCGCATTCGCTGCGTTTCTCGTCGCATTCGGCTTCCAGTTCGCCGAGTTCACCGGCGCCGGGGTCTTCGTGAGCTGGCTCGGCGCCGCCATCGCGGTCGCCGGGAACATCGTCCACCAACGTGGTAGCGGTTCCGACAGCGCCGCGCCCACGTCGTTCTGAGGCAGGGAGCCACCATGCAGAATCTCAAACCAGGGGCGATCGCCCTGCTCGCCGGCGGCGGGTTGCTCTTCATCTCGTCGTTGGTGAACTGGGGGCCCGACACCAGCGGTATCAGCACCGACTTCTTCGGTCTCCAGGGATTGTTCTGCCTGGTCATCGGCGGCGGCGTCGTGACCATCGCGGCGATCCGTGCTTTTGCACCGCAGGTCAGCCTCCCGAGCTCCGTTCTCGGGCTCTCGCTGATGCAAGCCATCGTCGGACTCGGTCTCGCCGCCTTCTTGATCACCTTCGGCCTGCAGTTCGTCGACGGCAGCGAGTTCGGTGTCACCCTCGGGTGGATCGGCTCGGCGGCCATCGTGGCCGGCGGCATCATGGAGAGCACGACCGCCCAGACGAGCTCGGCGCCTCCGACGCCCTTCTAGCGCTCGGGGACGGTGACGCCGTTGTGGACGTCGCCGTCGCCGACGACGGCTCCAGGGCCGATGAGCGAGCCTCCGACGATGGTGGCACCTGCACCGATGACCGCACGGGCCCCGATGATCGATCCCTCGACGATGGCGTGGCGGCCCACACGGGCACCGGGCAACACCAGCGACTCCGTCACCGATGCGTCGTCACTCACCTCGGCACCGCTGGCGATGATCGATCCGTGCACATGCGCGCTCGCGGCGACGCGAGCGTCGTGGGCGATGGCATCGATCGGGTCGGCCCACTGCCCGTCGAGCAGGTCGAGATTGACCCGCCGGTAGCTCTCGGGTGTTCCGGCGTCGATCCAGTACACGTCGGCCTGGTAGCCGAAGAGCACGCCGTCTTCGACCATGGCCGGGAACGTCTCGCGCTCGATGGAGACGGCCCGACCGTCGGGGATGTACCCGAGCGCCTCCGGCTCGAGGACATACGTCCCGGCATTGATCCACCTCGACGGTGCGGTCTCCCGCGGCGGTTTCTCGACGAACCCGAGGACGCGTCCGGTGTCATCGGTCGGCACGACGCCGTACCGGGAGGGATCGTCGACCGGCACGAGGTGAATCGTGCCCATCGCGCCGGTCGACCGGTGTGACGCAACCTGGTCGTGGATGTCGAGCGTCGTGATCACGTCGCCGTTGAGCGCGAGGAACGTCTCGTCGATCCCGACCGCGGCCGCGGCGAACCGGATGGCCCCGGCCGTGTCGAGCGGCTCGGGATCGACCGCATACACGAGCTCGACACCGCACAGCTCGCTATCGGGGTAGGCAGTCTCGAACACCTCGGGCCTGTAGCCGAGCGAGAGCACCGCCCTGTCGACATCGTGACGAGCGAGTCGGGCGACGACCGCCTCGAGCATGGTGCCGTGACCGACCGGCAGCATCTGCTTCGGGGTATCGCTGGTCAGCGGACCCAGCCGGGTTCCGAAACCTCCGACCAATACGACAGCGTCCATCGAGCCAGTGTGACCGATGTACGGGCACTTCCAACCCGGAACCCGTCGGTCACGACCCGAATGCCGAGCACCCCACTCACCGTGGGTGACCCTCGGTTACACGGAGTGGCAATCCGGGGGCCAGCCGGCCTGTTACCGTCTTGATGATGAAGCGGATTCCGGCGTGGCTCCAGTTCCTTCTCGCGGCCGGTGTGGCCGTCGGTGCCGTCTTCGCCGTGATCGCCCTCACCGGAGGGGACGACGACAGCGACACGGTTGCTGCCGACACTGTCGACGACGGCAGCGACACCGGTGCCGCCGGCGAGCCGACGCCGACCCCCGAACCAGAACCAGAGCCCGAACCGACATCGACGCCAGAACCCGAGCCGACGCCGACCCCCGAACCAGAACCAGAACCAGAGCCCGAACCGACGCCGACCCCCGAACCAGAACCAGAACCAGAGCCCGAGCCGACGCCAGAACCCGACGACGAGGAGCCGCTGCCGGTAGGCGAGATTCCCGAGTCGAAGGCGGTCGTGCGCGGCGGCCAGATCTTCCTCGAGGGCGCGGTCCCCGACGAAGCGTCGGCCCAGGCGATCGTCGACCTCGCGACCGACATCCTGGGCGAGGGGAACGTCTTCAACGACTACATCATCGACCCGCGCGCCGACGACCCGAATCTCGGCAACATCACCGTCGACGACCCCGTGCTGTTCGAGAGCAACAGCGACGTGATCGCCCCGGAGTTCGAGCCGCTCCTCAACCAGGCACTCGCCCTGATGTTGCTCCGGCCGAGCGTCACCGTCACCGTCGAGGGCCACACCGACGACATCGGCTCCGAGGGCTTGAATCTGGCGCTGTCGCAGGCCCGCGCCGAGGCCGTCGTCACCTACCTCGTCGACCTCGGCGTCGAACCCGACCGCTTCACGGCCATCGGCAAGGGCGAGCTCGAGCCGCGGGTGCCGAACGACTCCGACGAGAGCCGGGCGCTCAACCGTCGCATCCAGTTCTTCATCGAGAACCTGCTCGCCGACGAGTGATCCCGATCAGAGGTCGGCGACGATCTCGGCCATGAGATCGCATGCTTCGGTCGGGTTGTTCCCGACCTTCACACCGGCTTCGGCGAGCGCCTCCATCTTCGCCTGCGCGGTCCCCTTGCCCCCGGACACGATCGCGCCGGCATGGCCCATCTTCTTGCCCGGCGGCGCCGTGACGCCGGCGATGTAGGACGACACGGGTTTCGACATGTTGTTCTTGATGAACTCGGCTGCTTCCTCCTCGGCCGAACCGCCGATCTCGCCGATCATCATGACCGCCTTGGTCTCGGGATCGGCTTCGAAGGCCTCGAGACAGTCCATGAAGCTCGTGCCCGGCACGGGATCGCCGCCGATCCCGACGCACGTCGTGACACCGATGCCCTTCTGTTTGAGCTCGTACAGCGCCTGATAGGTGAGCGTGCCCGACCGGCTGACGATGCCGACCGGCCCACCGGCCTTGGCGATGTGGCCCGCAGTGATGCCGATGTTGCACTTCCCCGGGCTGATGACTCCCGGGCAGTTCGGCCCGAGCAACCGGACGTCCGGGAAGTTGCGCCGCAGGTCGTTGTAGAAATACGCCTCGTCATGGGCGGGCACCCCTTCGGTGATGGTGACGATGAGCTCGACCCCACCCTCGGCTGCCTCCATGACCGCACCCTTGACTCCCGGGGCCGGGATGAAGATGCAGCTGGCCGTGGCCCCGGTGGCGGCGACTGCCTCGGCGACAGTGGCGTAGATGGGGACACCATCGACGTCGGTCCCGGCCTTCTTCGGATGTGTCCCGGCGACGACCTGGGTCCCGTACTCACGGTTGAGACCGCCGTAGTAGCTGCCCTGTGAACCGGTGAGGCCCTGGTAGACGACCTTCGTGTTCTCGTCGACGAAGATGCTCATCGGGTTCCTCCCGCGAGCTCGACCGCCAGCCGGGCCGCATCGAGCATGGTGGCCTCCATCTGGAGGTTCTCGGACAGACTCGGTTCGAGGATCGCCCGCCCCTGGTCGGCGTTGGTGCCGTCGAGACGGATGACGATCGGGGAGTCGATCTTGACTCGTTTCATGGCCTCGATGATCCCGTTCGCAACCTCCTCACCGCGGGTGATGCCGCCGAAGATGTTGATCAGGATGGCCTCCACGCTCGGGTCGTTGTTGATGACCTCGAGCGCCCCGGCCATGATGTCGGCGTTCGCACCGCCACCGATGTCGAGGAAGTTCGCCGGGCGACCACCCACCTGGTTCACGACGTCGACCGTGCTCATCGCCAAACCGGCGCCGTTGGCGATGACGCCGACTGTTCCCTCCAGGCCGACGTACTGGAGCCCCTTCACGTGGGCTGCGGCCTCGCGCTCATCGCGGGTCTGGGTCTCGTCGTATTGCTGGTACTCCTCGTGGCGGAACGTGGAGCTGCCATCGAGGGTGACCTTGGCGTCGAGCACGTGGACCTGGTCGTCGGGTGTGACGATGAGCGGGTTGATCTCGACGAGGTCGGCGTCGCCCTCGACGTAGGCTCGATAGAGCTTCAACAACAGCTCGACGGCGCCGTCGGTGACCTTGGGGTTCAGCTCGGCTGCCTCGACCCACGCCCGGCACCGATCCTCGGTCAGTCCGTCGACCGGGTCGACCCAGATCTTGGCGATCGCATCGGGATTCTCCTCGGCGACCGTCTCGATCTCGACGCCACCCTCGGCACTCAGCATGCCCAGGTGCTGCTTGGCACTGCGGTCGAGGGTGAAGCTGGCGTAGTACTCCTCGACGATGTCGCTCGCCTTCTCGATCCACACCCGGCCGACGATGTGGCCCTTGATGTCGAGCCCGAGGATGTTCCGGGCGTGCTCACGTACTGCGTCGATGTCGGCCGCGAACTTGACGCCTCCCGCCTTGCCGCGACCACCGGTGTGGACCTGGGCCTTCACCATCACCGGAGGGCCGAGCCGCTCGGCGGCCGCCACGGCCTCGTCGACGGTGAAGGCGATCTCGCCCGGAGAAACCGGCATGTCGAATCCGGCGAAGAACTGTTTGCCTTGATACTCGAACAGATCCACCTGGCTTCTTCCTGGGGTGGGGGTCGGGATGTGTGGTGCCCGATGGGCACCGGGCGATACTAGTGCCGTGATCGCAGACTCCCGCTTTGTGCTGCCGCCCACCGCGGCCCCGATGTTGGTGCTCGGGCCGGGAGCGACTGGCGGCCCGACGGTCGATCACGGCTCGAGGTGGCGGCTGTGAGCCCGGTTGCCCAGGGTCAGACATTCGATCCCCGCCGGGCCGTCATCTTCGGCGTCGCCGCCGTGGCGCTCGGAATCGGTCTCGTCGTCCTGGTCACCCGACTGGCCGGCACCGGCACGATCGACGTGCAGCTCGGAGACGACCGCTTCCAGGAGATCGACGCCGCAAGCCTCTCCGAGGAGATCGACGCCGACGGGCCGGTGTTGTTCCCCGACGCCGGAACCGGCGAGCGCGACATCATCATCCAGCACCTGGGCGACGACGACGAGACCGGTTGGTTCGCGTTCAACGCGCAGATCCCCGGTCGGCCCCGCGAGTGCAGCCTCGTGTTCGACACGGCGCGACAGGTGTTCTTCGATCGCTGCGATGGCTCGCTGACCGTGCCGGCCGACGGCGGAGACCAACCGTCCTACCCGGTCACCGTGATCGACGGCGATCTCGAGGTCGACCTCAATGCGGCCGAACGCGAGGAGGCCGAGTGACGCCGATCGACGTTGCGGCGGCGAGGGCGGCGACGCCGTTCTGCGACGACCACATCCATCTGAACAACGCCGGAACCGCGCTGCCGCCGGGCGTCGTGCTCGACACCCAGGTCGAATGGCTCCGAACCGAGGCCCGTGTCGGCGGTTATGAGCTGGAGGCCGATCGAACCGATCGGATCGCAGCGGTCTACGACTCGATCGCCCGGCTCCTGGGCGCCGACGCCGACGACATCGGGCTCTTCGTCAACGCCACCGACGCCTGGAATGCTGCCTTCGATTCGATCCCGATGGGGGCGGGAGATCGGATCATCACCTCCGAGACCGACTATGCGTCGAACTGGATCGCGTTCCTGGGCGCCCAACGCCGCAGCGGCGTCACCATCGACGCCATCCCGAGGGGCGACGATGGTTCCGTGTCGCTGCCGGATCTGGCGAACCGTCTCGACGACGACGTCGCGTTGGTCGCGATCTCGCACATCCCCACGAACGACGGACTGGTCGTGGACGCTGCCGCCATCGGTGCACTCTGCCGCGAGATCGAGGCGCCCTTCCTGCTCGACGCCTGCCAGTCGGCCGGCCAGGTTCCACTCGATGTGGCCGCGCTGGGGTGCGACTTCTTGTCGGCCACCGGGCGCAAGTACCTCCGGGGCCCTCGGGGTACGGGCTTCTTGTATGCGTCGCCAGCGGCCCGCGAGCGGTTCGAACCTCGTCGCCTCGACCTCACGTCCGCCACCTGGACGACACCGACGACGTATCAACCCCGCGCCGACGGCCGCCGGTTCGAGACCTTCGAGCGCAGCCAGGCCGGCATCGTTGCGCTCGGCGCCGCCGTCGAGCATGCCCTGTCGTGGGGACTCGACGCCATCGACCACCGCGTGTCGATGCTCGGCGAGCGGCTACGCGGCCAGCTCCGTGACATCGGCGCCACCGTGCACGATCACGGCACACGCCGCTGTGGCATCGTCACCTTCACGCTCGACGATGTCGGGCCCGACGCCGTGCGCGACCGGCTGCGGCCCGAGGGGGTCACGGTGTGGGTGAGCGCCGCCACCGCCCTCGACATCGACCGCATCCGTCGTCCCGACACCGTTCGAGCGTCCGTCCACTACTACAACACCGAAGACGAGCTCGACCGTGCCGTCCACTTGCTCGCCGACCTCTGACGAGGGCTCGTCAGGTCACCTTCTCGAGCGGGGCCCACGACAGCAGCAGGTGCTTTTCGCCCACGGTCGGGAAACGCACGTGCGCCTCGGCCTTGTCGCCGCTGCCATTGATGTCGAGGATCACACCTTCGCCCCATGACGCGTGGCGAACGTCGTCGCCGATCTGGAGCCCGATCGTGTGCGCGCCACTCGGCTCGGGGGTGTTCCTCGTGCGCATCGCCGCGTCCACCCGCTCCTCGCGATGCGATCCCCAGGACGAGCGGCCGAGGCGGCTCTGCGAACGGCGCCGTTGCGAGCGACTGCCCTCGGCCTCTTCGACCAGCTCGGACGGAATCTCGTCGAGAAATCGGCTCGGAGGGTTGTACTGCGTCGCGCCGTAGATCGTGCGACTCCACGCATGCGACAAGAACAAGCGCTCCTGGGCCCTGGTGAGGCCGACGTACGCCAGACGCCGCTCCTCTTCGAGCTCGGCAGGTTCACCGATGGCCCGCATGTGCGGGAAGATGCCGTCCTCCATGCCGAGGAGGAACACGACCGGGTATTCGAGCCCCTTCGCCGAGTGGATGGTCATCAACACCACCGAGCTCTCGTCGGGATCGAGCTCGTCGGTGTCGCTCACCAGGCTGACCTGCTCGAGGAACTCCTCGACCGAGTCGACCTCACGGGCGACGCCGATCAGCTCGGCGAGGTTCTCGAGTCGCCCGTCTGCCTCGACGCTGTGCTCGGCCCGGAGCTCGCCCAGATAACCCGTGACCTCGAGCAGGTGCTCGATGAGGGATCCGGGGCCCTGGTTCTCGAGCGCCGACGCCTCGTCGATGATGTCGAGGAACTCGCCGATGCCCTTCAGCGCCTTCCCGCTGACCCCGGCATCGCCGGCTTCGCGCAACGCCGCCATGAAGGTGATGCCGTGACCGGCCGCCTGGACATCGAGCCGGGCGACGGACGAGTCGCCGACGCCTCGTTTCGGCAGGTTCAGCACTCGCTTGACGCTGATCTCGTCGGTCGGGTTCACCACAGCTCGCAGGTAGGCCAGCGCATCCTTGATCTCGCGGCGATCGTAGAAGCGGGTGCCGCCGATGACCTTGTACGGGATACCCACTCGCACGAGGTGTTCCTCGACCACCCGGCTCTGCGCGTTCGTGCGGTAGAAGACCGCCATCTCGCCCCACCGCTGTGCGTCGTGGTCGTGGAGATCGGCCAGGCGGTTGGCCACGAACTGGGCCTCGTCGCGTTCGTCGTCGGCGTGATATCGGACGATGCGGTCGCCTGCCCCCTTGTCGGTCCACAGCTCCTTGGGCTTGCGGCCGAGGTTCTGCGAGATCACCGAGTTGGCCGCCGACAGGATGGTCTGGGTCGATCGGTAGTTCTGATCGAGCAGCACGACCGAGGCATCGGGGAACGCCTTCTCGAACTCGAGGATGTTGCGGATGTCGGCACCACGGAACGCGTAGATCGACTGATCGCCGTCGCCGACGACCATCACGTTGCGATGCTCGGACCCGAGGAGCAGCACCAGCTCGTTCTGCACGGTGTTGGTGTCCTGGTACTCGTCGACCAGCACGTGCTTGAAACGGCCGCGGTACGCGTCGAGCACGTCGGAGTCGGTCTGCAACAAGAGCACCGTCTGCAACAACAGGTCGTCGAAGTCCATGGCGCCGGCCTTGCGGAGGCGAGCCTGGTACTCGGCGTAGACCTCGGCCACCTTCCGTTCGATGATGACCTGGGCCTGATCGCCGTACTGCTCGGGCGAGAGCATGTCGTTCTTCGCCTTCGAGACCTGGGCATGGATCGAGCGGGCGGGAAACCGCTTCGTGTCGAGGTTGAGGTCGCGGAGCACATAACCGGTGAGTCGAACGGAGTCGGCCTGGTCATAGATCGTGAACGACGACGGATAACCCAACCCCTTGGCCTCGCGCCGCAGGATGCGCACACACGCCGCGTGGAACGTCGAGACCCACATCTTGTCGGCGACCGGGCCGATGAGCGCCCGGAGCCGCTGTTTCATCTCGTCGGCGGCCTTGTTCGTGAACGTGATGGCGAGGATCTCGAACGGCGAGACACCCTCGACCTCGACCAGATGGGCAATACGATGTGTGAGCACGCGCGTCTTGCCCGACCCGGCACCGGCCACGACGAGCAGGGGTCCGTCGCGATGGATGACGGCATCGTGCTGGGCCGGATTGAGACCCTCGAAGAGGTCGGGGGAAGGCATCGGAGTCACCCTACTGGCGAGGGCTGACACCTCATGCGACGCTTCGACGGCGCGGTCCTACCGATGGTCGACGAGCAAGCGGTCGCGGAAGAAGTCGAGCACCTGGTCGAGGGCATGCTGGGTGGGATGATCGGGATCGGGCTTCAGGTCGTTCGTCACGCACGAGTGCGCCGACTTGGTGAGGCCGTTCTCGTTGCCGGCGCCCGAGTCGATCTCGACCGCGACGAATCCGTCCCCCAGTTCGCGTCGCAGAGTCTCGAAACGATCGGCGGGCGACATGGCATCGGCGGTGAATCGAAGTCCGAGCACCGAGCAGCCGTCGGTGGCGCGGGCGA
This sequence comes from Acidimicrobiia bacterium, assembly GCA_029861625.1. GTDB lineage: Bacteria > Actinomycetota > Acidimicrobiia > Acidimicrobiales > JAHEJN01 > JAOTZB01. Next base: position 13,713 of record JAOTZB010000006.1, on the reverse strand, counting down.
CGACGACCCGAAGCTCGTCCGGGCTCAGCCCGACCGCCGCCTTTCGCTTCGATCCGAACGGCAACGGCAGGCTCGGCTGGCTAAGCACCGGGGCGACGACAACCGGGTCGACCATCATGGCCAGCGCGAATCCACCGGTGAGACACATGCCGATGGCACCGACGCCCGGACCTCCGCACTCCTCATGGAGATCGCGCGAGAGGTCGATGAGCCAGTCGGTGACCCGAGATCGCTTGTTCTTGGCAAGGAGGTAGAACTCGCGTGACACGCACGTCCTGCTGATCGACTTCAGCGCGTAGCCGGTCGTGATGGGCCGGCCCGACGAGCCGAACAGCGACGGCATCGCGACCGTGCAACCGATGTCGACGACCTTGCGAGCGAAGTCGGCCACCTGCGGGGTGATGCCGGGGATCTCCGATATCACGACCACTGCGGGACCGGCCCCTTTGCGGTACACCGCCTTCGTCTTCCCCCGATAGGTGAGGTCGAGACGCTCGAAGTCGGACAGGTCGTCGAATGACATGCGCCGATCGTACGCCAGCAACGCGCGTGGCCGTCCCCGTACACGACGACAGCCTCTAGCCTCTTGTTCCGATGCCCCGACCGTTCCGATTCTCCCTCGCAGCCAGCTCCATCTCCGATGCCGACACGTTCGTCGAGACCGCACGCAAGGTCGAGGACCTCGGCTACTCGTCGATCGCGATGGCCGACCACCTCGACGACCAGCTCGCACCGCTCATCGCGCTCACGGCCGCTGCCGATGCGACCACCGAGCTTCGCCTGACGAGCCTCGTGCTGGCCAACGACTATCGCCATCCCGCCATGGTCGCGAAAGAGGCCGCGACCCTCGATCAGATCTCGGACGGACGGCTCGAGCTCGGCCTCGGAGCCGGCTGGATGATCTCGGACTACGAACGAGCCGGGCTCACCTACGATCGCCCCGGTGTTCGGATCGCCAGGCTGGCCGAGAGCGTCGCGATCATCAAGGGCCTCTTCGGTCCCGATCCCGTCCATCACGACGGCGTGCACTACACCATCGCCGGGCTGACGGGCACCCCACGGCCCACCCAGACGCCGCACCCACCGCTGATGATCGCCGGCGGCGGCCGCAAGGTCCTCACGCTCGCCGCGCGCCAGGCCGCCATCATCGGCATCAACCCTGGCCTCGCGGCCGGGGTGATCGACGAGCGGGCCGGCCGGTCGGCCACCCCGAGCGCGACCGACCAGAAGCTCGCCTGGATCCGGGAGGCGGCCGGCGAACGGTTCGAGCATCTCGAACTGCAGACGAGGGTGCACGTTGCCGCGATCACCGACGACCGGGACGGCGTGGCGCTGGCGCTCGGTCCCGCGCTCGGTATCGAGCCCGACGAGGCGATCGAGTCGCCCCATGCCCTCGTCGGGACCGTCGACGAGTGCGTGGAGACCCTCCAGATGTGGCGCGAGCGATGGGGCATCAGCTACATCGGCTGGGGTGCCGATGCCTGCGAGACGATGGCGCCCGTCGTCGCCCGCCTGGCGGGCACATGACCGACGACCGGGGTCGGCCCAACCGTGGTCTCGCCCGGTCTCAGGAGGTCGAGCGTCCGAGGAGCGCGAGCAGTCGGCCCGCGCCATCGGTGTCGACCCCGATCTCGACCGGCGCGGCGTAGGCATCGGAGTCGATCACGTCCGCGGCGAGCGGCAGCCAGTAGAGCCTGAGCCATTCGACCAGATCGTCGGGGATCACCTTGTCGCTTCCGATGGCCTCCGCGATGTCCCACCCGTGCACCACGTTCTCACTGACCCGCGCGCCGAGGAGTCGCATCCCGTCGGCATCACCGTCGGGGTGGGTGAACGTACGATCAAGAACGCCCGGCGCCGAGAACGCGTCGCGGGCGGCCAGTGCCGTACCGCGCCATGTGGCCAGGGCATTGGCCCCCAGCACCGACGCGTTGATGTCGCTGTCCCACGCGACGTCCTCGTCCCGGACGAGCGCGGTCATCAGCGCCTCGTTCACGACGACATGGGCGACGATGTCCCGCACGTTCCAGTCGTCGCAGGGCGTGCTCGCCTCCCACTGCTCGTCGGTCACCTCCCGCACGAGCTCGCCGAAGAACGCGAGCGCGGCCGAGAGGATGGCCAGCGGGTCGTCGCCGTCGGCGCTCACGCCGACGGTCGGGATCGGTCGCCTGACCGCGATCCGGTGCGGCTCACTCCCACTCGATCGTCCCCGGCGGTTTCGACGTGATGTCGTAGGCGACCCGGTTGATGCCGCTCACCTCGTTGATGATGCGGCTCGACATCGCCTCGAGGATGTCGTAGGGGATGCGGGCCCAGTCGGCGGTCATGGCGTCCTCGCTGGTGACCGCACGGATGATCGCGGGGTGGGCATAGGTGCGCTCGTCGCCCATGACGCCGACGCTGCGGATGTCGGGCAACACGGCGAATGCCTGCCAGATCTCGCGTTCGAGCCCGGCGTTGCGCAGCTCTTCTCGCACGATGGCGTCGGCGTCCTGGAGGATCGCCACCTTCTCGGCAGTGACCTCGCCGATGATTCTCACGCCGAGACCGGGTCCGGGGAACGGCTGGCGCCAGACGATCTCGTCGGGGAGCCCGAGCTGTGCGCCGACGGCGCGGACCTCGTCCTTGAAGAGGTTCCGCAGCGGCTCGACCAGCTCGAAGTCGATCTCGTCGGGAAGGCCGCCGACATTGTGATGGCTCTTGATCTTGGCTGCATCCTTCGTGCCCGATTCGATGACATCGGGATACAGGGTGCCCTGAACGAGGAAGTGGGCGTCTGTGATGCCGCCCTTCGCCCGTTCGAAGATCCGGATGAACTTCTCGCCGATGATCTTGCGCTTCTCCTCGGGATCGGTGACCCCGGCGAGCGCGTCGAAGAACTCGTCGCCGGCCCGGACGTGGATCAGCTCGATGCCCTGATTGCGGCGGAACGTCTCGACGACCTGCTCGCCCTCGTCCTTGCGCATCAGACCGGTGTCGACGAACACGCACGTGAGCTGCGAGCCGATCGCCTCGTGCACGAGGGCAGCAGCCACCGCCGAGTCGACGCCACCTGACAGGCCGCAGATGGCGCGACCGGTTCCGACCTGGCCGCGGATCGTGTGGACGGCGTGGTCGATGACGTTGCCCATCGTCCACTGCGGCGCGCACCCCGCCTCTCGCCACAGGAACTGCTCCATGACCGCCATGCCGTTGGGGGTGTGCCCCACCTCGGGGTGGAACTGCACGCCGTAGATGCGGCGTTCGACCGATTCGAACGCGGCCACCGGCGCCGCATCGGTCTCGGCGATGGCGGTGAAGCCGTCGGGCACCCGGGTGATCGCGTCGAAGTGGCTCATCCACACCGTCTGCTCGGCCGGAAGGCCGTCGTGCAGCAGCGACGCGTCCGTGCCGGCAATTCGGCGCATCTCGGTGCGGCCGTACTCGCCCTGGTCGTATCGGCTGAGCTCACCTCCGAGCTGGCTGGCGATGAGCTGCGCCCCATAGCAGATCCCCAGTGTGGGGATGTCGAGGTCGTAGATGTCGGGGTCGAGCTCGGGGGCACCGTCGATACGGACCGACTTGGGGCCGCCGGACAGGACCAGCGCAACCGGTCGTCGATCGGCGACCTCGGCCGCGGTGATGTCGTGCGGCACGATCTCGCTGTACACATTGAGCTCGCGCACCCGGCGAGCGATCAGCTGGGCATACTGCGCGCCGAAGTCGACGACCAGGACCGTTGGTTCGTCTTCGGCCTCGCTCAATGACCCATTCCGACACCCTGCTGCTTCTGCAGGTACTTGCCCTCGGTCTGCAGTGACGGCGCCACCATGACCTCGGCCTTCTGGAACTCCTTGAGGTCGCTGTAGCCGCACGTGGACATCGACGTGCGGAGCGCGCCGAACAGGTTCATACGGCCGTCGTTCTCGGTGGCCGGGCCGACGAGGATCTCGCGCAGCGAACCACGCGTGTCGGTGCGGACCCTGGCGCCTCGAGGCAGGGTCGGGTGAAAGGTCGCCATGCCCCAGTGATAGCCGCGGCCCGGTGCTTCTTCAGCCGCAGCCAGGGGTGAGCCGACCATCACAGCATCGGCGCCGCACACGATGGCCTTGGCGACGTCGCCGCCCGTGGCCATCCCTCCATCGGCGATGACGTGCACGTACACACCGGTCTCGTCGAGGTGCCGCATCCGAGCCGCCCGGGCGTCGGCGATGGCCGTTGCCTGGGGCACGCCGATTCCGAGCACACCCCGGCTGGTGCACGCGTGGCCGGGGCCGACACCGACGAGAACGCCGGCTGCACCGGTTCGCATGAGATGCAGGGCGGCCTGGTAGCTCGCGCAGCCGCCGACGATGACAGGCATCGGGAGCTCGCGCACGAACCGCTTGAGATTCAACGGCTCGGCGGTCTTCGAGACGTGCTCGGCCGATACGACCGTTCCCTGGATGACCAGGATGTCCAGCTCGGCATCGAGCACGGCCTGTGCGTACCCGGCCGCGCGTTGGGGGGTGACCGATGCCGACGACACGACGCCTGCAGCGTTGATCTCGCGGATCCGCTCGATGACGAGCTCGGGCTTCACCGGCTCGAGGTACAGCTCCTGCATGCGGCCGGTGGCCTTCTCGGCCGGCAGGTTGGCGATCTCGTCGAGCACGCGATCGGGATCGTCGTACCGCGTCCACAGGCCTTCGAGATTCAAGACCCCGACCCCGCCGAGGTGACCGATCTCGATCGCGGTGGCCGGGCTCACGACCCCGTCCATGGCCGAGGCCATGAGCGGCAGATCGAAGCGGTAGGCGTCGATCTCCCAGCTGATGTCGACATCTTCTGGATCTCGGGTGCGGCGACTCGGAACGATCGCGATGTCGTCGAATCCATAGGCGCGACGACCGCTCTTCCCGAGCCCGATTTCGATCTCCGCCATGGCCCTACTCCTCAGCTCGGCGTGTCGAGAAAGCGCGATTCTACCCAGCCCGGTCGTCGCTGCGGGGAACCCTCAGCCGGGCTGACCGCTCGGTGCGGCCGCGACGATCGCCTGCCACGCGGCATCGACGTGGCGTTGTTCGGTGGCGGGCGAGCCGATGGCCAGTCGCAGGGTGTGCTTGCCGTCGAGCACGGTGTGGGTGAGGAAGATCTCGCCCGAGGCGTTGACGGCCTCGAGGATGGCCTTGTTCACGTCGTCGCCTCCCCGGTGACGGAAACACACCAGGCTGAGCGGCACCGGGGCGACGACGTCGAAATCGGGGTGCTGCTCGACGCTCGCGGCGAAGCGCCGGGCCATGGCCACGTGCCCACGAATGTGCGCCTGCAGACCCGAGGCGCCGTAGTGACGGATCACGAACCAGAGCTTCAGCGAGCGGAACCGACGACCGAGTGACACCTGCCAGTCGCGGTAGTCGATGACGCTGCCCCCGTCGCTCGCCTCGTTTCGCAGGTACTCCGGCAGGATGCTCAGCGCGTCGAGCAGCGGCTCCCGGTCGGCAACGTACAGCAGCGAGCAGTCGAAGTTGGTGAGCAACCACTTGTGCGGGTTGAACACGTAGCTGTCGGCTCGTTCCAACCCGGCGTTGACGAACCGCAGCTCGGGACACACCGCCGCCGATCCGGCGAAGGCGCTGTCGACATGGAGCCAGACGCCGTACTGCTCGGCGACGTCGGCCATGGCCTCCACCGGTTCGATCGCCGTCGACGACGTCGTACCGGTGGTCGCCACGATCGCCATCGGCACCAGACCCGTCGCCACGTCGGCGGCGATGGCAGCCGCGAGCGCGTCGGGCCGAAGGGCATGAGCTGCGTCGACCTCGATCATCCGGAACCGATCGGGCGGGATACCCGCGATGCGGGCGCCCTTCTCGACCGACGAGTGGGCTTGGTTCGATGCATACACGACGTACCGGTCGAGTCCCCCGATTCCGCCGGCGCGTTCTCGGGCCGCGAGCAGGGCGCAGAGCGTGCTGCTCGACGCGCTCTCCTGGATGACGCCGCCGCCCGCTCGGTTCGAGCGGAACCGCTCAGGGAGCGCGCAGAGATCGATCATCCAGTCGAGCATGTGGGTCTCGAGCTCGGTGCAGGCCGGTGATGTCGCCCACATCATGCCCTGCACTCCCAGGCCCGCCGAGACCAGCTCGCCCAGCACCGACGGTCCCGACGAGTTTCCCGAGAAGAAGCCGTAGAAGTTCGGGGACTGCCAGTGCGTGATCCCGGGCATGATCACGCGCTCGAGGTCGGCGAGGACCGCGCCGAACGGTTCGGGATCCTGCGGCGGCCGCTCGGGCAGCGCGGCTCGGATGTCGCCGGGCGAAGCCGTCGACATCACCGGCCGGGCGTCGAGTCCGGCCATGTAGTCGGCCACCCAGTCGATGACGGTGTGGCCGTGCTCGCGGAACTCGTCGGGCGTCATATGTCGGGGCAGGTCGGTCATCGCGCGCTCCTGTCCGACCTAGGGGCGCACGATCGTCTCGTCGCTTCGCGTGGCGATCGCGAGCAACTGGCGGAGCATGGCAGCGGTGGCACCCCAGACGGTGTCACCGTGCAGCTCGAAGAACGTGATCGCGCGCTCGACACCGCCGATGGGCCACAGCTCCTCGCGATAGACCTCGTCGAGCAGCAGCTCGCTGACGGGGACGTGAAGGATGTGCTCGACCTCGTCGAGAGCCGGAACCAGGTCGGGCTCGCGCTCGAGCACGGCCACCTGCGGGTGGATCAGCGTCTGGCTGCCCACGGTGACGAAGCGGTCGAGCTCGCCGATGCGCCGCACGATGGTCGGATCGAGGGCGATCTCCTCGTCGGCCTCGCGCACGGCGGCGTGCCAGTGGGACGCATCGTCGGTGTCGACGCGCCCACCGGGGAAGCTCACCTCGTGACGATGGCTTCGCAGGTGACTGGCCCGTCGAGTGAGAACGACATGGGCCTCACCGTCGAGGTCGTAGAGCGGAATCAACACCGCCGAGTCGCCACGCGACCGGTCGGGCGAACCGAGCAGCCGGCCGTCGCCGCGCTCGGCCAGTCGGCCGGCGAGGCCGGCCAGGTCGATCGCACGCTCGGCAGAGGCAACCGCAGCCCACGGCGGCGCGGAACCCGGCCGTGCACCCTCCGGGCGCGGTATCCGCTGGGGACCACCACGGGCCACCCCGTTCATTCCTCCTCGGCGGCGAGGGACGCGAGGAGCTCCTTCATGCCCGCCGTCTTGAGATTGGCGAGCACACGGCCGGGGGTCTCCTCGGCCCGCTCCCACTCCATCCAGTAGGCGAACAGCTTCTGCGGGTCGGGAGGAGGCAGGTCCATGCGCGCATGGTACCGACCACCGGCTCGATACCCCGACGTCATGGCGTCGGACCGCACGGAAGGGGACGCGAGAGCGCCCCGGCACGAAGCCGGGGCGCTCTCGAAGCGTCGGTTGAAGCGGGTTACATCATCCCGCCCATGCCACCCATGCCTCCCATGCCACCCATCGGGTCGCCGGCGGGCATCGGTGGCCCCGGGGGCTCGGGCTTGTCGGCCACGAGCGCTTCGGTCGTCAACAGCAGCGCGGCGATGGAGGCCGCATTCTGGAGGGCGGCACGGGTGACCTTGGCCGGGTCGATGACGCCGGCCTTGATGAGGTCCTCGTACTTGCCGGTGTCCGCATTGAAACCAGTCGAGCCGGTCGCGTTCTCGACCTCGCGGACGACAATCGCTCCTTCGTGGCCGGCGTTGTCGGCAATCAGCCTGGTCGGAGCCGACAGCGCCGACGAGACGATTCGTGCGCCAGTGGCTTCGTCGCCCTCGAGCGACTTCACCAGCTTGTCGACTGCCTTGCGGCTGCGCACCAACGCAGTTCCGCCACCGGCGACGACACCTTCCTCGATGGCGGCACGGGTCGCCGAGAGGGCGTCCTCGATGCGGTGCTTCTTCTCCTTGAGCTCGATCTCGGTGGCGGCACCGACCTGCACGACGGCGACGCCGCCGGCGAGCTTGGCCAGCCGTTCCTGGAGCTTCTCACGATCCCAGTCGGAGTCGGTGTTGTCGATCTCGGCCCTGATCTGGTTGACGCGGCCGTCGACGTCGGATCGCTTGCCCGCACCCTGGATGATGGTCGTCTCGTCCTTGGTGACCAGCACCTTGCGGGCCGATCCCATGAGCTCGAGCCCGACGCTGTCGAGCTTGAGGCCGACCTCTTCGGCGACGACCTGGCCGCCGGTGAGGGTCGCCATGTCCTGGAGCATGGCCTTGCGACGCTCGCCGAACCCCGGCGCCTTCACGGCAACCGAGTTGAACGTGCCCCGGATCTTGTTGACCACGAGCGTTGCGAGGGCCTCGCCCTCGATGTCCTCGGCGATGATCAACAGCGTCTTGCCGGACTGCATGACCTTCTCGAGCACCGGGAGCATCTCTTGGACGGACGTGATCTTGCCCTGGTTGAACAAGATGTAGGGGTCCTCGAGCACGGCTTCCTGGCGCTCGGGGTCGGTCACGAAATACGGCGACAGGTAGCCCTTGTCGAACTGCATGCCCTCGACGAAGTCGAGATCCATGCCGAACGTGTTCGACTCCTCGACGGTGACGACACCGTCGGTGCCGACCTTGTCGATGGCGTCTGCGAGCACCTGGCCGACGGCGACGTCGGCGGCCGAGATGGCGGCGACATTGGCGACCTGCTTCTTGTCGGTGTCGACCGGAACGGACTGCTTGGCAATCGATTCGACCGCGACGGCGACCGCCTTCTCCATGCCGCGCTTGACGCCCATGGGGTTCGCGCCGGCCGCGACGTTGCGCAGACCTTCGCTGACGAGCGCTTGGGCCAGCACCGTGGCGGTGGTGGTTCCGTCACCGGCGATGTCGTTGGTCTTGGTGGCCACCTCTTTCACGAGCTGCGCACCCATGTTCTCGAAGTTGTCATCGAGCTCGACCTCACGGGCGATCGAGACACCGTCGTTGGTGATCGTAGGTGCGCCGAACTTCTTGTCGAGCACGACGTTGCGACCGCGCGGGCCGAGCGTGACCTTCACCGCATCGGCGAGCTTGTTGACGCCCGCCTCGAGCGAGCGGCGAGCCGACTCGTCGAATTTGAGTTCCTTTGTCATGTTGTGGCGACCTACTTCACGATCGCGAGCACGTCGCGTGCGCTGAGGATCAGGAGGTCTTCGCCGCCCGAGTTGATCTCGGTGCCGCCGTACTTGCTGTACACCACGGTGTCTCCGACGGCGACATCGACGGGAATGATCTCGCCGGTGTTGTCGGAGCGCTTCCCGGGACCTACGGCAAGGACATCACCCTGCTGGGGCTTCTCCTTGGCCGTATCGGGGATCACCAGGCCACTGGCGGTGGTTTCTTCCGACTCGCTGGGCCGGACGACAATCCGGTCTTCAAGGGGTTGCAGGTTCATCTCGAGCGTGCCTCCATGGGCGCTAGCACTCTGATAGGACGAGTGCTAACGATACGCCCCTACCCCCCGCTTCACCAACGCGCCGGAGGTGATTCCGATCGGCGCCGGTTCCGAGCTCAGAGCCCGAAGATCGACAGCGACGGATCGGTACCGAGGTCGAGCGGCGAGGGACCGGAGGCCTGGAATCGGCGCCAGCCCGCAGCGGCGACCATCGCGGCATTGTCGGTGCACATCGATCGGCTGGGCAGGAACGCCTGGTGGCCCCCCGCCATGGAGAGATCGAGCGCTCGTTCCCGCAGCGACGAGTTCGCCGCCACTCCCCCGGCCAGGCACAGTCCCCGCGCATCCTCTTGTTCGATCGCCCGCTGGGCCTTCGTCAACAACACGTCGACGACGGCCTCCTGGAACGATGCCGCGATGTCGGCCGGATCGGACTCGGGGTTGGCGCGGACATGGTTCACGACGGCCGTTTTGAGCCCGCTGAACGAGAAGTCGAGCCCGTCGCGGCGCATGGCCCGCGGGAAGTCGACCGCGGCGGGGTCGCCCTCCATCGCCAGCAGGTCGATGGCCGGCCCACCGGGATAGCCGAGGCCGAGGAATCGGGCGACCTTGTCGAAGGCCTCGCCGGCGGCGTCGTCGAGCGTGCGGCCCAGGACCCGGTACTGGCCGTGGTCCTCCATGAGGATCAACATCGTGTGACCGCCGGACACGAGCAACACGACGAGGGGGAGCTCGAGATCGGGCTCCTCGAGGAACGACGCATAGAGGTGGGCTTCGAGATGGTTCACGCCGATGAACGGCACGTCCCACACCAACGACAGCGCCTTGGCGGCACTCAGCCCGACGAGCAGCGCGCCGATCAGCCCAGGCCCGGAGGTTGCCGCCACCAGGTCGATGTCCTTGCCCTCGACCCCGGCCTCGACGAGGGCATCGGCGACCACCGGCACGATGAGCTCGACGTGGGCTCGGCTGGCGATCTCGGGGACGACCCCGCCGAAGCGGGCATGCAGGTCGACCTGGCTGCTCACCACCGACGAGAGGATGGTGTTGCCGTCGACGAGCACGGCGGCCGCGGTCTCGTCGCACGAGGTCTCGATGCCGAGCGTGCGGAAGGTCATCGCCCACCTCCGATCGCGGCCTGGGCCGCGACGCACCGCTCGATTCCGGTGATGCGGTCCTTCGTCTCGCTGCCGAGGAGATCGTGGAGCCACATGATGAGTGCGTCGGTCCGACCGTCCGGGTCGTCGTAGTAGTCCTTGCGGACGCCGACCGGTGCGAACCCGAACCGACGGTACAGGGCCAGGGCGGCGTCATTACCGACCCGTACCTCGAGCGTCGCGGCCTCACAGTCCGCGCCGATGGCCCGCCGCAAGAGGTCGGCCACGAGGGCCGTGGCGACCCCTCGGCCCTGCCACGACGGATCGACGGCGACCGTGGTGATGTGGGCATCACTCACGATGACGAGCAGTCCGGCGTGGCCGACGACCATGTCGTCGACGCGCGCCACGACGTGGATGCGTGTCGGGTCGGTGAGACCGTCGAGATAGAGCCTCCGGGACCACGGCCGCGGATAGACCCGCGCATCGATCTCGGTGACGGCGTCGACATCGCCGGTGTGCATCGGAGCGACCACGGGTCGCGCCGCGCCGCGAGCGTCGGTGGTCCTCATTGGGACTCCCGGGTCTTCCAGTTGATCTCCGCGTCGGGCTTGCGGAGATAGAGCGGACGCAGCTCCCATGGGTTCACGAACTCCTCCCGGAGGGCTCGGGCGTGGGCCAGCTGGACGAGTGAACCCGCCGACGGGTGCGACAGACCCTGCTCGACGATCTCGACCTTGTGGTCGCGTTCGAAGTGGTCGCGGTAGCGCAGCGCGCCGTCACCGACCAGCAGACACTCGCCGCCCTCGGCCTGGATCTCCGACGCAGCCTGTTGTGGCGTCCCGACCTTGGGCTCGGACACCCGCTGTACGCCCGCGGGCACCTGGCGGTAGAACGCGTAGAACACCTCACCACGGCGGGCGTCGAGCGTGGCGATGATGAGGCGGGGCGAGAATCGGACCGGGAACGCGACGAGATCGAGGCTCGACACCCCGATCATGGGGACGCCGAGTGCGTAGGCCATCGATATCGCCGTGGCGACGCCCACACGGAGGCCGGTGTACAACCCGGGGCCGAGGTCGACCGCGACCACGCTGATCTCGGAGAGGTCGATGCGGGCCTGCCTGCGAACGAAATCGATCTGGGGTGCCAGTGTCTCGGCGTGTTGGCGGCCCCGGACCGAGTGCGCCGAGGCGAGCACGCCCTCGTGGCCGCCGATGGCGCACCCGACCTGGTCGGTGGCGGTTTCGATGCCGAGGATCAGCACGGTTCGACCGTCCAGTCGGCGACACGTTCCCGGAGCGCCCGCGAGCGGGCCGACCAGCGGGGCCCGGCCGCGCTGAGCCGCAGCCGTCGATCGTCGGGTTCGTCACCGAAGGTGAACTCGACCTCGAGATAGTCGCCCGGTAGCGCCTGGACGATGACGTCCCCCCATTCGATGAGGGTCACGCTGTGGTCGTCGAGCAGTTCGGGAATCGCGAGATCGACGACCTCGGAGAGCTGTTCCAGCCGGTACACGTCGAGATGGTTCACGACGAGCCGGCCCCGGTACCGCTGGGCCAGCGCGAACGTCGGGCTCGTCACCGTCTCCTCGACGCCCAATGCCGCCGCGAAACCCTTCACGAAGACCGTCTTGCCCGCGCCGAGGTCACCCTCGAGCAGGACGAGGTCGCCGGGTGACACCAATCCCGCGAGAGCCGCGGCGATCGAATGCGTGTCCTCGACGGATGACGACATGAGGGTGATCACTGCGACCACGGTGAGCTAGGTGCCACACCAAGATGTTACTGGTCGGCGACGCGACCCCTCGGCTGGCCTCCGGTGCTCTTGATCGCATCCTCGACCACAACGGCCACCAGCGTTCTCACCCAGTCGAGCTCCGCGTCGACATGGCCGGTCGCGGCCACGACGAGCGCGTCGCCGTCGGTTCGCAGATGGGAGGGCACGAGCGCCCGCGCGAACCCGTCGTGGCCGCTCTGAGCCGCAAGGGAACACCCCTGTTTGTCGAGCGCGGCATTCGTGACGACGACGCCGATCGTCGTGTTGGCGAAGGGGTCACCCGTCTCGGCGGGCCGCACCGTTCCGGCCCGCACGCCCGCCGCTGTGGCGCCGTCGTCGATGCTTCCCGCCGCGTTCACCGCGACAAGGGCGGCGACGACGAGCTCGCCATCGCGGTGCACTGCGCCACCGAGCCCCGCGAAGCGGGCCTGGTCGGGGCCGCGCCACTTGTCGACCCGTGCGCCGGTACCGGCCCCGACCAGGCCGAGCTCGACCGGTCGGTCGTCGGCCAGCTCCGCGGCGCGATACCCGTCGGCCGCAGTCGGACGAACCGACGGGTCGCCGACGCCGAGGTCGAACAGGCTCAGACCGACCACGATGGGCACCCGACCGGCCGACGTCGGGAAGCCCCGGCCGTGTTCCTCGCACCACGCCATGACGCCGTCTGCCGCAGCCAGCCCGAACGCCGAGCCCCCGCTCAGCACGACCGCGTCGATGTGTTCGACCATGCGCTCGGGAGCGAGAAGCGAGAGCTCTCGGGTGGCGGGGGCGCCACCGCGAACTTCGCCCGACGCCACCGTGTCGGGCGGTAGGAGCACCACGGTGCACCCGGTGATCGCGGCCCGATCGGTGACATGGCCGACCCGCACACCGGTTACCTCAGTGATCACCCGCGGACCCTACCGCCCCCCGCACCCACGATTCCGTTCCGGGGGTTGCTCGGGTCTCCGGATAGCCGCGCTCGTCACCTCGACGCGAGCTCGTCGAGCTCGGCGTCGTAGCGGGGCGCGAGAACCGTCCAGTCGTATCGGAGCATCTCGGCGCGCAGCGGGCCCAGTCGCTCCTGGAGATCGGCCGTGTGGGTGAGCGCGTGCCGCAGCGCCTGCCGCAGCTCCCCGTCGGCATACAACACGTCCGCGTGGAACCTCGGCGGGACGACCTCGGGGTAGCTCAGTCGGTCGGGCAGCACCGGAACGGCCCCCGCTGCCATCGCCTCGACCATCGCGATGCCGAAGAACTCGTGGTGCGCGGCGGTGACGACGACATCGGCCCGAACCAGCAGATCGAGGTATTCATCACGGGGGAGCTCTCCGACGTGCACGACTCGGTCGCCGAGCAGCGCTCGCACCTGGTCGAACTCCCGAGGGTGGACCCGTGAGTTCTCGCCTGCGAGGGCCAGCTCGAACCCGAGCCCTTCGGCTGCGAGCTTCGCCAGGGCCTTGAACACCGCCTCGGGGTTCTTGTCGTGATCCCATCGCTGGTTCCACAGGACGA
>JAOTZB010000005.1 GCA_029861625.1 Acidimicrobiia bacterium | reverse complement strand
GTGAAACAGATCCCCGGCCCCGCCGATCCGGGCGAGCTCGATCCGGCGACGAACACGCTGAAGAGGGACGCCAAGCTGATCCTCGACGAGTCCGACTCCTACGGCGTCGAGATGGCGCTCCAGCTCGCTGACGCGGCCGGTGGCGGCGACGTCGTCCTCGTGTCGATGGCACCGAACAACGAGGTGAACGGGCTCCGCACCGCACTGGCCATGGGTGCGGCCGAGGCCATCCTCGTCAGCGACGATGCGCTTGCCGGCTCCGATGCCCTCGGCACCGCCAGGGTCTTGGCCAAGGCCATCGAGCGGGCCGAGGCCGACCTCGTCTTGACGGCGACGGAGTCGAGCGACGGCTACACGGGCACCGTTCCCGAACAGATCGCCGAGCTGCTCGGCCTGCCGTCGGTCACCTTCGCCAAGGAGATCTCCGTCGCCGACGGTGGTGTGAGGGTCAAACGCCAGACCGAGGCCGGCTTCGACGAGGTCGAATGCCCGCTGCCTGCCGTCGTCTCGGTCACCGCAGGTGTCGTCGAGCCCCGCTACCCGTCGTTCAAGGGAATCATGGCCGCGAAGTCGAAGCCGGTCGCCGAGCTGACGGTCGCCGATCTCGGAATCGACGCTGCGATCGTCGGTTGGTCCGGCGGCGGCCAGGAGATCGTCGACGTCTCCCCTGCGCCCGCCCGTGAAGCCGGCGAAGTGATCGAGGACGACGGCGACGCGCACGAGCGCATCGTGGCCTTCCTCGAAGAGCTCAAGGTCATCTGAGGAGGCGACATGGGAACGATTTGGGTTCATGCAGAGGCCAACGACGGTCAGGTCGCGTCGATCACCCTCGAGATTCTGGCCAAGGCCCGGACGATGGCCGACACGGTCGAGTGCGTCCATGCCGGCGACGGCGATGCCGTCGCCGCCGAGCTCGGCGCCCATGGCGCGTCGACGGTGCACGCCACCGGCGACCTTGCGGGTGGTCTTGCCGGGCCCGCGCTGTCCAGTGCCATTGCTGCAGCAATCGCGGCGGGCTCCTCACCGAGCGCCGTGTTCTTCGGCACCAGCCAGGACGGCCGCGATGTCGCCGGGCGACTCTCCGTGAAGCTCGACGCGCCGGTCATCACCAATGTGGTCGACCTCGACGACGATGGCGGCGCGCTCGTCGGCAGCGAGCCGGTGTTCGGCGGCACGATCAATGTGCGCACCCGGTTCACCACCGACAAGACCGGCATCGTGTTGATCAGGCCGAAGTCGTTCACCGCCGAACCGAGCGGCGGCGGACCGGCAGCCGTTGCGCCGCTGGCCGTCCCCGATCTCGGCGCGACCGGTGGCGCCCGGGTCGTCAACCGCCATGTCGAGGAGTCCGAGGGGCCGAAGCTCGACGAGGCGAGCATCGTCGTCTCCGGTGGCCGTGGCCTGGGCGAAGCCGAGAAGTATTCGATGATCGAGGATCTCGCCAAGGCTCTCGGCGGCGCCGTCGGCGCGTCGCGAGCGATCGTCGATGCGGGCTGGGTGCCCTACTCGTACCAGGTCGGTCAGACCGGCAAGGTCGTGAAGCCCGACGTCTACATCGCCGCCGGCATCTCGGGTGCGACCCAGCACATGGTCGGGATGAAGGGCTCGAAGACGATCATCGCGGTCAACAAGGATCCCGAAGCGCCCATCTTCGGCATCGCCGACCTCGGCGTCGTCGGCGACGTCCACAAGGTGCTGCCCAAGCTGTTGGAGGCGCTCGCCGCCCGTGGCTGAGCCCGAATCCCGCGGCCGACTCACCGTGTCGATCTCGTAGACTTCCGTCGTGCTCTTCGTTGCCAACATCGTGTCGCTGCTGTTGGTGCTGGCGATCGTCTGGTTCGGCATGCGTTGGCTGACGCGGCGCGTCCACGGCCATCTCGACATCGACGCCGAGCTCGAGTCGCTCAGCGAGCCCGGCGACCCACGCCCGTGCATCGAATGTGGCGGGGTGGGCGCCCGCCAGCAGCGCGGCTCGCTGCGTCCGTGCCCGGCATGTGAGGGCACCGGCGTCCAGAACGCCAGCTTCTGACCAGTACCGCTACGTCGATCAGATCAGCGGCCAGGGGTACCGACGGCCCGTCGGGTCGACCGGGAACCGGCCCTCTGCGACCACGGATCGGGCTCGTTCCAGCACGGCCTCGTGCTCGACGGGGTCGAGGAGCTCGGCCAGCTCGTCGGTCAGGCCGTCGTCGACCATCGAGGCGACATCGTCGAGGATGCCGTCGGGGATCGGCTCGGACGCCCACTCCCATATGACGGTGCGCAGCTTGAACTCGTGGTGGAAGCTCAGCCCGTTGTCGATCGCCCACACACTGCCGTCCTCGTCGAGCAGGCAGTGACCGGACTTCCGATCGGTGCTGTTCGCGAGCACGTCGAGCACACACAGCCGTTGGAGCGCCTCGTGGTGGTGCTCGGTCTTGATCATCGTGAAGTAGTGGGCCCGATAGTCGGTGCGGACCAACAACTGGACCGAGCCGACACCCAAGGGCCCGTCGCGTTCGACCGTGGGTGGAACGAGGCCCCAGCCCAGCTGCCGCGACAACCGGAATGCCGCGATCTCGCGCCGGTACAGGCCATCCGGGAAGTCCCACAGCGGTCGTTCGCCGCGATGCGGCTTGTAGATCGCCTGCGCCGGCACATGGTCGTCGCATTGCAGGTCGACCAGGAAGGTCGCATTCGAGCTCCAGGGCATCCGGCCGACCACGTCGATCGACGCGTTGGCGAGGATCGAGATGGCGTCGACCTCGCTCAGCGGCCCGCGATCGCGGAAAGGAGTGTCGTCGGTCACGAGATCGTCGGCGTCGGGGAGCCGCCTTCGGAGCACGGCCGGTGCGGCCTCAGTTGAAACACGAACACCACGAGCCGTCGCCGTCGAGGGGGCGGCCGCAGTACGGACACGGTGGCCGTCCGGCCGCGACGAGCTCGCGTGCGCGATCGATGAACGCGGCCACGCGGGACCTCGAGATGCGAAACCGCGCCGTTGCCGGTTCCTGCTCGTCGTCCTCGATCAGTTCGTCGGTCCACAACACGATCCGATCGTCGACCTCGGCGTAGGCGACCCCGATGTTGCCGACCACCCACTCGGCGACGACCGGCTCGATCAGCTCGAGATCGGCGTCGGGTACCGGCTCGATGTCGGTCGGCAGGTCGTCGAGGACCCCGGCCAGGTAGTCGGCGAGTGCGATCACCTGTTGCTTCTCGAGGCGGAGGCTCACAACCGAGCCATCGCCTCGGGCCTGGATGTAGAACACCCGTTGACCGCGCGGTCCGATCGTGCCGGCGGTGAAGCGGTCGACGTCGTCGAGCTCGTAGGAGTTGCTCATCACGGTGCCTGGCGTCAGGAAGGCGCGAGCGCCCTCAGCGAGTCGCCGGTCGAGTTGACGGTCAACACGATGGTGCCCTCGGTGCCGTACACGACCGCACTGATCGAGCACGTCGAGACGATGATGCGTTGGAAGTGATCGAGGTGAGTACCCATGGCGTCGGCGATGGCCGCCTTGATGGTGTCGGCGTGGGACACCACGACGATGGTCTCACCCGGGTGCGCCGCCGTGAGGTCGCGCACCGCCCCGACCATGCGGGTCTGCATCTCCGCGAACGACTCACCACGCGGGAACCGGAAGCCTGATGGATGTCGTTGCACAGCTCCCCACGCGGTGAGCTTGCGCAGGCCCGACAGCTTCTTTCCGGTCCAGTCGCCGAAGTCGCACTCGAGGAGGCCCTTGGGTCCGGACCCGCAGCCGGCATGCCCTGGCGATCGGAGCGGCGGTCTCGCGAGCCCGTTCCATCGGCGACGAGTACACCGCTGCGACCGACCCGAGCTCGGCGATGCGCCGAGCAGCCTGCTCGGCCTGCTTCACACCGGTGTCGCCGAGATGGAGCCCCGGGGTGCGCCCGGGAAGGACCGCTCCGGTGGTCGGGGTCTGGCCGTGGCGTACGAACAGCACGGTCGTCGGTTTCGTCGCGTTCGGGCGACCCTGAGTGCCTCTCGCCATGGTCGACACGCTACCGGGGAGACGATGCGGGTCGGCAGGGCCCGATGCCCCGGACGCTCGTGTGGGTTGCGGCATCACTCGCCCCTAAGGTGACGCCGATGCACGCACTCGACGCAGTTGCCGCCGACGTTCGCGAGTGCCGGGCGTGTCCGCGTCTGGTCGAGTGGAGAGAGCAGATCGCGCTCGAGAAACGCGCTGCGTTCCGCGACCAGGAGTACTGGGGACGCGGGGTCCCCGGCTTCGGCGACCCCGACGCGCGCCTCTTGGTCGTCGGCTTGGCGCCCGCAGCGCACGGTGCGAACAGAACCGGCCGAATGTTCACCGGCGACCGATCCGGGGACTGGCTCTACCGGGCGCTGTATCGGGCCGGTTACGCGAATCAGCCTGTCTCGACCGATCGTGAAGACGGTCTGGAGCTCGATGGCGCGTTCATCACCTCTCCGGTCAAGTGCGCCCCGCCCGCGAACAAGCCGACTCCCGCGGAACGGGCGAACTGTCGCCCGTACTTCGAACGCGAGCTCGCTGCGCTCACCCGCGTGCGCGTGATTCTCGCATTGGGCCAGGTCGGCTACAACGCGGCGTGCACCGAGCTGGGCGTGTCATCCCGGCCCCGGTTCGGCCACGGTCTCGAGGTCCCCCTCGATGATGACCGCACCCTGTTGTGCAGCTTCCACGTGAGCCAGCAGAACACGTTCACCGGCCGCCTCACCGAGCCGATGCTCGACGCGGTCTTCGGCCGGGCCCGCGAGCTCACCGGCTGAGCAACGCGGTACGCCGGCGCCGCGTCATTTCGAGGACAGACCACTAGCCTGCACGATCGTGAGAACACGTCTGCTCGTCGTCATCTCGTCGCTCGCGTTCGTTGCGGCGGCCTGCGCCGGATCGGGTAATCCAGAGGACTACGACCAGACGGTCCAGGACAATTTCATCGAGGGCTGCGTCGCATCGGGCTCCGATGACGACACCGAGGCCCAGGCCGGCCTCGTCGCGGTGTGCGAGTGCGCCTACGCCGAGATATCGACGACCATCAGCTACGCCGAGTTCAAGGAATTCGACGACACGCTCCGCGAGAACATCGACGCCGCCTTCCCCGACCAGTTCTCCCAGATCTTCGCCGACTGCATCCGCAACGCGAGCTGAGCCGCGCTCACGGCTTGCGTTCGGGGAGCCCGAGGCGTGCGTCGACCGCGGCCCAACCCGGCCACCGCTCGCGGCTCTTCGTCGCGAGACGGTGCATGAGAGCGATGGCGCCGGGGTCGGCATCGCCCGGTTTGCCCTCGATGACACCTTCCTCGAGCATCTTGATGATGATCTGACGTCCGAGCTCGGTGCGGACGATCGTCAGGGTCCAGTCGGTGGCATCGCCGATGCCGCCGGTGGAGATGTCGGCGTGTTCGGCGGCGAAGTCGGGGCAGTGGTTGCAGCCCTCACGGGTCCAGGCGTGGCACTCCTTCAGGTTGACCTCGTGGTAGTCGCCGTTCTTCATCCAGATCTGGAAGACACCCTTGATGTTCATCTTCGCGATCTGATCCTTGGCCAGCGCATACTTCGTCTCGAAGAGCTCGTCGAAGATCGAGTCGTCGAAGCTCTTCGAGCACAACAGCCCGATGTTCAACTTGATCGGCTTGCCGACCTTGCCGACCTTGCGGTGCCACATGACCGGTCCGATCGAGGTCTGGCAGCTCATGCCCACCAGGGCCAGGTTCTCGAGCCCTCGTTCGCGGGCCTCCGGAAATGCGAGCGTGTTCGCCGAGTAGGTGTACCGGCTGCCCGCGCCACGAAGGACCTCGTCGCGATCGGTGGCGACGCCCGGAACCGCCTTCCAGCCTCCCTCGTCGCCGCCCTCGACCAAGGAGGTGAGCGCCCCGTCGATGATCCCGTTCTCGAGGCACCAGATGAGGATGGCAGAGACGAGACCGCCGTCCTGGCCGATCTCGTACACGAAATCGTCGCTCGCTCGTGTGAGCAGCACGTCCTTGTAGATGCCCGATGGCTCGTCGGCATGTCGCGCGCGGCCGAAGAGGTGCTCGTCGGCTTCGGGTTCCCACGCCCGAAAACGCGGGCAAGCCCGGGTACATGAGGTGCATCCCTTCTCGCCGTGGATGCAGTTGTCGGGCCCCAATTCCTCTTCGAGATGGAACGGCTTGTACTCACCCGGCTCGTGCTTGTAGCCGATGACGTCGTGGGGGCATGAAATGACGCAGCCGGCACAGCCCGTGCACAGCCCGCTCGTGATGACCTCCTCGTACAGCTCCTTCCACTGATGGGTCCACCGGGGAGGTTTCGTGGCTGGCGCGGCAGCATCGGTCATGGTCATGGCCCGGATGGTACAGAAGCCCGCGTGTCGCTGTCGGGCTCGCGCGTGACGCGACCCGGAGGCTCAGCGCTCGAGTATCCGGATGAGGCGCATGCGGACTCGGTGGGTCCTGGTCGTCGGGGCCTCGTTGCCCGGCGTTCCGGTTGCGGCCACGGCGGACGGAACCGGTTCGGTCGGCAGTGCCGGCGCAGGCGATGGGGCCGGCACCGCGGCGGGCGCCGGCTCGTTCTCGGCGGCGGTCCGCAGCACGTCGAGGTCGGCCTGGAGCTGCGCGAGCGTCTCCTCGGCGATCTGGCGCCGCTCGGCCTGGAATTCGGCTGTGGCCTCGGCCCGCCCGGCCCGTTCGCGGGCTTCCGCGAGCTCGCGGCCGGCTTCGTGCAGGTTGCCGAGCTGATCGAGCATGCGGTTCCAGGCCTCGACGGGGACGAGCAGCGTGCCTGCGGGAATGCTCGGGGCGGTGTGATCGGCGCTCGGCGGCGGGGTCGGCGGCGGCGTGCTGGGTGGGGTCAACCCGGCCATGGCGACGCGGCTGATATCGCGCCCGGTCTCGACGAAACGACCCATCGTGCGGGCGCCGAAGGCGATGAAGCGCATCGCGTCGGGATTCGACAGGAGCGCGGCCAGGTCTTGCTGGGGCGAGGGCTTGCGTGATTCGTCGCTCACGCCGACAGACGGTAGCGCGGCCCGGGAGCGGTGCCCGCCTCGTCAGCGGCGGACGTCGACGACGATCCGGCCCTTGACCGAGCCGTCGAGAAAGCTCGGTGCGACATCGGTGACATCAGTGAGACCGATCTCGCCGATCATCGACTCCAGTCGGTCCGGATCGAGGTCGCTCGCGAGGCGACTCCACGCCTGTCGGCGCCGTTCGACTGGTTCGTAGACCGAGTTCACGCCGGCGAGCGCGACGCCGCGGAGGATGAACGGCGCGACCGACGTCGGCAGGTCCATGCTCTGCACGAGCCCGCATGCCGCGACGCATCCATGCGGTTTCGTCATCGACAAGACGTTGGCGAGGATGGTGCCGCCGACGGCATCGATCCCACCGGACCACGTCGCCCGGCCGAGCGGGCGGGGCGGATCGGTGAGCGTGGCGCGATCGATGATCTCGGCCGCGCCCAGCGCTCGGAGGTAGTCGCCTTGTTCGTCGGCTCTCCCGGTGACGGCGTGCACCTCGTGGCCCAGGCCCGAGAGGATCGCGATCGCCACGCTGCCGACGCCGCCGGCTGCTCCTGTCACGACGACGGGCCCCTGTTCGGGGCTGACGTCGTGTTCCTCGAGTGCGAGAACGCACAACATCGCCGTGTAGCCGGCTGTGCCGATCGCCATGGCCTGGCGGGTCGAGATCGCGTCGGGGAGGTGCACGAGCCAGTCGGCGTCGACTCGGGTGTGCGTCGTGAGCCCACCCCACCGGGTCTCGCCGATCTCCCAGCCGTTCAGGACGACACGATCGCCGGGAGCGTACCGGTCGTCGGCGCTCGCTTCGACGACGCCGGCGAGGTCGACACCGGGCACCATCGGCCACGCGCGCACGATCGGAGACGT
The DNA here is from genome assembly GCA_029861625.1 of Acidimicrobiia bacterium. Classification (GTDB taxonomy): domain Bacteria; phylum Actinomycetota; class Acidimicrobiia; order Acidimicrobiales; family JAHEJN01; genus JAOTZB01. The sequence goes on along the minus strand of JAOTZB010000005.1, from coordinate 31,615 downwards.
GTTCGTGATGGCCAGCGCGTCCTTGTAGTTCAGCGTCGAGTAGTCGACCGCAATGGTGACGTTGCCGTCGGGGAGCCGGTCGTCGTCGAGGTCGACAACCCGACACGTCACGTCGTCAGCGGTCTTCTCGAGGAGCAGCGCTCGGAACATGACGCAATGCCAGCCCCTGCGCGCGCACGTGTCAAACCCCACCGGCGGCGTCAGCCGTGGTCGTCGTCGTCCCCGGTCGGTCGCACGTAGTCGTCCTCGAAGAAATCGGGCTCGAGGTAGATGAGCCTCGCGATCGGGACCGCGTCGCGGATTGCGTTCTCGGCAGCATCGATCGCGTCGGTGAGCTCCTCGTTCGAGAGCCTTCCGGCGAAGTGGATCTTGCCGGCAACCAGCAGCTCCTCGGGGCCGATGTGCTGGGTGCGCATGTGGATGATCCGGTCGACCGACGGTGTCGACTCGATGGCGTCGACGATCTTGCGCCGATCGGGTGCGATCGCGGCTTCGCCGACGAGCAGGCTCTTCATCTCGATGGCGAGGATGACGGCGATGAATCCGAGCAGGATCCCGATCGCCAGGGTTCCGATGCCGTCGAAGACGGCGTTGCCGGTGATGTCGGCGAGCAGCACGGCGGTCAGGGCGAGCACGAGGCCGATCATCGCACCGGTGTCCTCCAGCAACACGACGGGCAGCTCGGGCGAGCGGGAGCGACGAATGAACCCGATCCAGCCGATGTCGCCCTTGACGCGAGCGGACTCGACGATCGCGGTCCGCAGGGAGAACCCTTCCAGGAAGATGCCGAAAACCAGGATGCCGATGGCCCAGGCCAGGCTCTCGAGCTCGTGGGGGTGGCGGATCTTGTCGATGCCCTCGAATATCGCGAAGACGGATCCGAGCGCGAACAACACCACCGCCACGACGAACGACCAGAAGTACCGCTCCCGGCCGAAACCGAATGGATGCTGGGCCGTCGGCTCGCGTCGCGCCTGGCGCCCACCCCACAACAACAGAACCTGGTTCGTGGTGTCGGCCCCGGAGTGGACCGACTCCGCGAGCATCGATGCCGAGCCGGTGACGATGAATCCGACGAACTTGGCGATGGCGATGCCGAGATTCGCGAAGAGAGCGGCGACTATGGCGCGGGTCGATCCACCTGCAGACATGGCCCATTGGTATAGCCGAGCCGGCGGCGGCACGGACGAACCGTGCGCACCTAGTGTGGACGCGATGACGAGTGACGCCGTGAGAGTCTGCATCGAGGCGCCGCGTGCCTCGATCACCCTTTCGAATCCCGATCGACGCAATGCGTTGAGTCTCGCAACGATGACGGGGATCACCGCGGCGCTGCGGTCCCTGTCGGCGGACCCTGGCGCCCAGGTCATCGTGATCGACGCCGAGGGACCAGCGTTCTCCGCCGGTCACGACATGAGCGAGATGATCGATCGACCGGCCCGATTCTACGACGAGCTGTTCGCGGCGTGCGCCGAGCTCATGCAGACCATTCACGATGTGCCCCAGCCGGTCGTGGCCAAGGTCGATGGCATCGCCACCGCCGCCGGCTGCCAGCTCGTGGCGTCGTGCGATCTCGTCGTCGCGAGCGACACGTCGTCGTTCGCCACACCCGGCGTCCGTATCGGGCTGTTCTGCTCGACTCCGATGGTGCCCATCTCGCGCGCCGTCGGGCGCAAGCGGGCGATGGAGATGCTGCTCACCGGCGAGCCGATCACCGCGGACACGGCGGCCGATTGGGGCCTCGTCAACCGGGTGGTTCCCCGGGCCGAGCTGGATGCCGCCGTCGACGACTTGGTGGCGCGCATCACGCGGTTCAGTCGGGCGACGATCGCGGTCGGTAAGGAGGCCTTCCATCGCCAGATCGACATGTCCGAGCCCGACGCCTACGACTACACCCGAACGGTCATGGCGGCCAACGCCGCCGACGACAACGCGCAGGAGGGCATCGGCGCCTTCTTGGACAAACGCAACCCTGTGTGGCCGTCCTGACACCATGAGCACCGGAACACCGCAGACCGGAGAACTGCAAGGAGGACAGATGGGAGCCCAGGTCGCCGTCGACGAGCTCCCCGGGGCGATCGGAACCGATCTCGGTCACACCGACTGGATGCAGGTCACCCAGGAACGAGTCGACCGCTTCGCCGACGCCACCGGCGATCACCAGTGGATCCATGTCGACACCGAGCGGGCGGCGTCCGGTCCCTTCGGCGGCACGATCGCGCACGGCTATCTCACCCTGTCGCTCGTCAGCGCCCTGCTCCCGAGCCTGCTCACCGTCACCGACATGTCGATGGGCGTCAACTACGGCACCAACAAGGTCCGGTTCCCGTCGCCGGTGCCCGTCGGTGCGAACATCCGGGCCCGCGGCCAGATCATCGCGGTCGACGATGTCGCGGGTGGCTACCAGGTCACGGCGCGGATCACGATCGAAGTCGAGGACAGCGACAAACCGGCGTGCGTCGCCGAGGTCGTGAGCCGGTATCTCCGCTGACCGAGCACTCCTTCCGGTCCACCCGGATCGCGGGAGTCGAGGAGGACGAACACATGGACATCGTCGGGAAGGTAGTGGTCGTCACGGGCGGGGCGGGCGGCATCGGTGAGGCCATCGCCCGCCGGTTCGCGGCCGACGGCGCACGGGGCGTGGCCGTGGTCGATCTCGATCTCGACCGGGCCACGGCCGTGGCCACCGACATCGGGGGGTTGGCACTGCAGGCCGACCTCCGCCGCCAGGCCGATGTCGAACGGGTCGTGGCGAGCGTCGAGGCCGAGCTCGGCCCGATCGACATCTTCTGCTCGAACGCGGGCATCGGCATGGCGGGTGGTGTCGAGCTGCCCACCGATGAATGGCAGGCGATCTGGGACATCAACGTGATGGCCCACGTGCACGCGGCCCGGGCCGTGCTTCCCGGCATGATCGAACGGGGCCGGGGCTATCTCGTGAACACCGCCTCGGCGGCGGGCCTGCTCACCCAGCTGGGTTCGGCGCCGTACGCAGTCACCAAGGCCGCGGCGGTCAGCCTGGCCGAATGGCTGGCGATCACCCACGGCGACCAGGGCATCAGCGTGTCGGTGCTCTGCCCGCAAGCCGTCAACACCGCCATGATTGCCGGCATGGACGCCGGTGGCGTCGCAGGCGTCGACGGCATCCTCGAGCCCGACGACGTCGCAGCCGCGGTCGCGGCGGCCATCGCGGCCGAGGAGTTCCTCATCACCCCGCACCCGTCGGTCCGCGACTACATCAAGCGAAAGGCCGACGATCCCGACCGTTGGATCCACGGCATGCAACGACTCCAGCAACGCTTCCCGAAGCCGATGGGCTGAGCCGCGGCGTAAGCTGAGCGGATGGCCAAGCGCAAGCGCCGACCCCCGAGAGTGCGCACCGACGTCCCGGTGAGCGATCCGCCCGTTCGCCTCGGACTCGTTTCGCCCATGCGTACGGTGCCGGCCACCATCGCCCGGCCGCCGTATGTCACGCTCCCCGGCGGCGAGCCCGGACCCTCGGTTTCATCGCCGATCCGCACCGCCGACGAGCTCGCGCGTATGCGAAAGGCGGGTGCGGTCGGTGCCGAGATCCTCCTCGAGGTCGGTCGCGAGGTCGCCCCCGGCGTCTCGACCGAGAAGCTCGATCAGATCGCTCACGAAGCTCACGTCGTGCGGGGCGCGTACCCGAGTCCACTCGGGTATCGGGGTTATCCGAAGTCGGTCTGCACCTCGGTCAACGAGGTCATCTGCCACGGCATCCCCGACTCCCGTCAGCTCCAGGACGGTGACATCGTCAACATCGACGTCACCGCCTACATCGACGGCGTGCACGGCGATACCTCGGTCACACTCCTCGTCGGCGACGTCGACGACCACTCCCGCACGCTGGTCCGCGAAACGCGACGCGCGCTCGAGCTCGCCATCGACGAGGTGGGCCCCGGCGTGCCGTTCAACGCCATCGGCCGGGCGATCGAGACCCATGCCCGCCGGTTCGACCTCGGGGTGGTCCGCGACTTCATCGGTCACGGCGTCGGTACCGAGTTCCACACGTCCTTGCAGATCCCGCACTACTACGAACGGACCTTCACGCTGCCCATGCAGGAGGGTATGAGCTTCACCATCGAGCCCATGCTCACTCTCGGCGAGATCGGCGTGCACATCTGGGACGACGCATGGACCGCGGTGACCAGCGACGGTCGGCGAACCGCTCAGTTCGAGCACACCATGGTCGTCGCCGCCGACGGTGTCGAGGTGCTCACGAGGACAAGTGGCGGGTCGTGTGCCCACGAAGAGCTCGCCGAGGCCCTCGCCTGACACCACCGAACTTGCGTCAGGCGGCCGAGCTGACTTGCCTTCGGGTATGACCACGACCCGGCTGTTGCTCGTCCGGCACGGCGAGTCCAACGCAACCGTGCAGGGAATCCTCGCGGGAGAGCTCCATTGCACGGGCCTCTCCGACCTCGGCCGTCGACAGGCCGCTGCTCTCGCTCGCCGATTCGACGCCGACGGTGTGCACGCGGTCGACGCCCTGTGGTCGAGCCAGCTGCCCCGGGCGCGCGAGACCGCGGAGATCCTGGCCACGGCACTCGGAGGTCTCGAGCCCAACATCGATGCCGACCTCGAGGAGCAGCGCCCGGGCGACGCCGACGGGACCCGCTTCGCCGACTTCGCCGATCGCTTCGGCCGGGTCGACCATCGGCGCGCCCCGTTCACGCCCATGGCTCCGGGTGCCGAGAGTTTCGCCGGGTTCCATCACCGCGTCGGCGAGGCGATCTACCGGGTGATCGGTGCCAACGAAGGCGAGTCAATCCTCGTGAGCTGCCACGGCGGCGTCATCGACGTGGTCTTCCGGCTCTTGCTCGGCCTCCCCCGCATCGGTTCGTTCGACCTCTGGACCCTCAACACGTCGGTCACCGAGTTCACCCGCGAGATCGGCGACGACGGCCCGGGCCGATGGCGACTCGTGCGCTACAACGACCACGCGCATCTGGCGGGGCTGCCGGCCCAGACCGAGGCGTGAGGCGGCCGCGCCGGCTGATCACGCCTCGACGTGGGCGCGCAGCTTCGGAATGGCGGTATCGATCTGCGAACCGAGGATGGCCTCGAGGATGCCTGACCAGAACGACCCGTCGTACCGGAGGCGCATGGTGACCTCGCTACCGGCGGCGGCCTCGACCACGTGTGCATCGAGCGTCCACGACGAGTGGCGCTTCCCGTCGATCTCGCTGCGCTCGAACCGGACCTCGCGGTCGGGCACATAGGTCGTGCGCACCATCCGCAGCCGCTTCGAACGGGCGAGCGGGCCCACCTGGGCACGAAGGGTGACGAACCACGCCGGTCGGGCGTCGTCAGCGGGATCGGTCGGATCGACGCGGCGCACGAGGTCGAGCCAGTCGGGGTAGGTGGCGAGATCGGCCACGACGGCGAACAGGTCGCCCGTCGTCGCCGAGGTGATTGTCGAGGCGATGCGATCCACGCCCCCCAGTGTGGCGGGCGTACGCTGATCGCGTGAAAGCACGGACCGTTCGTCTCGATGCCGACCTCGATCCGGTCGTGCTCGGTGCTCGCTCGGGCACCTTGTGGGCCCGGCCCGGTCTGGCACTGGCCGGGGTGGGCGAGTCGCTGCGAATCCCCCTCGACCGACCGGCCGGTGGTGCGGTGGCACAGGCGGCGTTGGCGGCCGTCGACGGGCCCGACGAGCTCGACGTTCCGGGCTCGGGAGCGGTTGCGTTCGCATCGCTGCCGTTCACGCCGAACGCGCCCGGTGAGCTGGTGGTTCCCGAGCTGCTGCTCGGTCGCGGACCGGATGGTCGACGTTGGCTCACGATCGTCGACGACGGCTCGCTGGCAGTCGACGATGCCGTCGAGCGGCTCCGTGCGGTGATCGATCGACCGGTGCCGGACGGCGGCGAGCCGTCGTCGATCACGATCGACAGCGTGATCGATCCTGCCGTCTGGCGTGACGTGATCATCGGAACCGTCCGAGACCGCATCCGTGCGGGTGAGCTGGTCAAGGCGGTGTTGGCCCGCGAGCTGCGGGTCAGTGCCGACCGGCCGTTCGATCCCGCCCGCGTCGTCGATCGGCTGGTCGAACGGTTCCCGGCGGCGATCGTGTTCTCACTCGCCGGCTTCGTCGGTGCCTCGCCGGAGCTGCTCGTGGCCCGCTCCGGCGATGTGGTCGGCGCCCACCCTCTCGCCGGCACCGCGCCCCGTTCCTCCGACCCCGCCGCCGACCAGGCGCTCGCCGCTGGGCTGCTCGCGTCGACCAAGGATCGCAGCGAGCATCAGATCACCATCGACTGGCTGCTCGACAACCTCCTGCCCTTCTGCTCCTACGTCGACGCCGAGCCCCGGCCCACCATCGTCTCGCTGGCGAACGTCCATCATCTCGGAACCAGGGTCGAAGGACGCCTGTCCTCGCCTCCGACGTCGATCCTCGACCTCGTCGCCGCACTGCACCCCACCCCCGCGGTCGGGGGCGACCCGCAGGCGACTGCCCTCGATCTCATCGGCGAGATCGAGTCAGCGGACCGGGGCTGTTATGCCGGTCCGACCGGGTGGATCGACGCCGACGGAAACGGCGCGTTCGCGGTCGCTATCAGATCGGCCCGGATCGACGGCCGCACGGCGAGCTGCTTCGCCGGCGTCGGCGTCGTCGCTGACAGCGATCCTCGATCCGAGCTGGCCGAGACCCGGAGCAAGTTCGAGGCGATCCTCGGTGCACTCGTCGACGTCTGACCCGACTCAGGACTTCGGCGGATAGGTCGACGGCCGTTTGCGGTGCCCGCTCTCGTCGCCTGCTGCGACGGGCCGCTCGGGCCCCGGAGCCGGCGAGTCAGTAGTGGTACGGGAAGCCGGACCAGTCTGGGGCTCGCTTCTCGAGGAACGCATCTCGACCCTCCTTGGCCTCGTCGGTGCCGTACGCGAGCCGGGTGGCCTCGCCCGCGAACACCTGCTGACCCACCAGACCGTCGTCGACGAGGTTCATCGCGAACTTCGCCATGCGTTGGGCCGTCGGGCTCTTCGAGCAGATCTCACGCGCCCATTGCAGCGCCTCGGCCTCGAGGTCGGCGTGATCGACGACGGCGTTCACCGCGCCCTGGGCGTGGGCCTGGTCGGCGGTGTAGGTCCGCCCGAGGAAGAAGATCTCCCGTGCGAACTTCTGGCCGACCTGTCGGGCCAGATACGCCGACCCGAACCCACCGTCGAAGCTGGCAACGTCGGTGTCGGTCTGCTTGAAGCGGGCGTGTTGGCGGCTGGCGATCGTGAGATCCGACACGACGTGCAGGCTGTGCCCGCCGCCGGCTGCCCAGCCCGGGACCACGCAGACGACGACCTTCGGCATCATGCGGATGATGCGCTGGCACTCGAGGATGTGGAGTCGGCCGCTGCGGGCCGGGTCGATCGACGCTGCCGTCTTGCCGCCGGCCGCGTTGTCGTCGTCGGCCAATGTGTACCTGTAACCATCTGTGCCCCGGATGCGCTGGTCGCCGCCGGAACAGAACGCCCAACCTCCGTCGCTCGGTGACGGCCCGTTGCCCGTGAGCAGCACACATCCGATATCGGGGCTCTGGCGGGCATGGTCGAGAGCCACGTAGAGCTCGTCGACGGTATGGGGTCGGAAGGCGTTCCTGACCTCGGGTCGGTCGAAGGCGATTCGCACGGCACCGATGTCGTTGGCGCGGTGGTAGGTGATGTCGGTGAAGTCGAAGTCGCCGACGGCGTGCCACGCCGCCGGATCGAAGATCTCCGACACGCTCGGTGAGTCCATGGCGGCAGGGTAGGGCGTCGGTCAACGGATGGCGGACGAAACTGCAGCGAACAGGCGGTCGTGCACCTCGACGTTGCGCCGGCGGTCGGTGCGAGCCACGAGGAGTCGCACGCCGTCCGGGGCCAGGACGTCCGGATCGAAGTCGGTGCTCGCCAGCCCGTGGGCGCGCCCGACGGCGGAGATGTCGGTGCCGTGCGGGGTCCCGAACAACGATTCGAAGCGCTCGGCGGCGAGTCGCTCTGCCTGCGGGAGGAACGAGAAGATCCCGCCTCCGTCGTTGTCGATCACGACGATGCTCAGGTCCACTGGTCGACGACCGAGCGCGGTGAGCGCCGCGCTGTCGTGGAGGAAGGCGAGGTCGCCGAGCAGGCAGATGGTCGGCCGGCCGGTCAAGGCCACGCCTATCGCGGTCGACACCACGCCGTCGATGCCATTCGCGCCCCGATTGGCGTGGACGGTGATGTCGCCGCGATGGGGGCCGAACCATTCGACATCGCGTACCGGCATCGACGACGCGACGACGAGCGATCCGTCGGTGGGCACCGCGGCGACGGCCGCGATCGCCACGCCGGGCTCGGTCGGCGCGGGTTCGGCAGCGATCACCGAGCCGATCGCCCGAGACGCGGCCAGATCGGCTTCCCGCCAGGTGTCGAGGACATCGGCGCGTGCTCGCGGCCCGACCGCGTCGAGCATCGCGCCGGCGAACCCGGCCTCGCCCACCACCGTGGTCGCCAATCGCTCGGGGTCTATCCAACGGCCGGACGGGACCGCCGCGATCACCTCGGCCCGGCCGGCCGCGAGCCATTGCGAGACGACTTTGCTGGCGTGGGGTTCGCCGAACGAGAGCACGACCTCGGGTCGCTGCGAGTCCGCGAACGACCTCGACCGCAGGAGGGGGTCGGCATGGGCAATTGCCCGCCCCGGGACTCGACACCCCGAACGATGATCGGCGAGGACCGGCCAGCCCAGCTGCTCGCCGAGCGCCAGCACGTGCTCTGGGTCCGAGTCGCCCCGACCCGCGATGATGATCCCGGCGCGTCCTGACACCCTGGCCGCGAGGGCGCCGACATCGGGGGCCGCGACGGTGGACTGGACGGCATGCCACGGCGCGCCGACCGGCCGACCTGGTGGCAGCTCGTCGGCGATGCCGAGGAGGGGCTCACCGAAGGAGAGGTTGCAGTGGACTGGTCCGGCCCGTCCCGACCAGCCCGACGCCTCAACGATGATTCGCGAGCCCATCGAGCGCCACGTGGACGCCGTGGCCGCGTCGGGGATTCCCGGTTCGACGAACCACCGCACCGATCGACCGTAGAGGTGGGTCTGGTCGATCGTCTGGGCGGCGCCGATGTCCCAGCGTTCGACCGGGCGATCGGCTGTGCACACGATGAGCGGCACTGCGGACAGATCGGCCTCGATCACCGCGGCATGGAAGTGTGCGGCTGCCGTCCCTGATGTGCACAGCACCACAGCGGGTCGACCGGTGGCGCGGCCGTGGCCGAGGGCAGCGAACGACGCGGCGCGCTCGTCGTGGAACACGTGGAGTCGAACGGCGGCATTGTCGGCGAGCGCCAACACCATGGGAGTGGACCGTGACCCCGGAGCGATGAACGCATCGGTGAGGCCGGCTCTGGTCCACTCGTCGACGACGGTGGCACAACAGGTGGCGGTGACGGTCACGGATCACAAGCCAACCACACCCGATCGCCAACCGGCATGCCGGTGAGGGTGCATGCTGGTGCCCGTGACACTGTCGATCGAGACCATCGGCGCCGGCCGGCGCCTCGTGCTGAGCCACGGCTTCACCCAGAACAGGCGCTGTTGGGGGCGTTTCGCCGAGTTGTTGGCCGAGCGGTTCGAGGTAGTGCTGGTCGACGCGCCGGGTCACGGTGAATCGGGGCACGAGGACGCCGACCTGGTCGAGTCGGCTCGACTGCTGGTCGAGGTCGGCGGAGACGCGATCTACATCGGCTACTCGATGGGTGGGCGGGTGACGCTGCACGCCGCACTGGCGGCGCCGGCGGCGGTGCAGGCGATGGTGCTCATCGGCGCGACCGCCGGGATCGACGACCCCCATGCGCGCGAGCACCGCCGAATCGCCGACGCCGCGCTCTCCGACAGCCTGCTCGCCGACGGTCTCCCGGTCTTCATCGATCGCTGGCTCGCGTCGCCGCTGTTCTCGACCCTCGACGCGACTGCTGCCTGTCGCGCCGAGCGTCTGGCCAATCGTCCCGAGGGCCTGGCGGCGAGCCTCCGGGCGTGCGGAACGGGTACCCAGGAGCCCCTGTGGAGTCGGCTCGGCGGGCTCGGGGCCCCCGCACTCGTCTGCGCCGGCGCCGACGACCCGAAGTTCACGGCGCTCGCTCGCCGTCTCGGGACGGCACTACCGGCCGCGACGGTCGCCGTGATCGCCGATGCCGGTCACAGCGTGCATCTCGAGCAACCCGACGAAACCGCCACACGGGTGACGGAGTTCGTCGCGGCCGTCAGCGCGTCGTCACGGCGATCGTGAGCCGATCGAGCATCTCGGGATCGGGCGCCGGAGCGACTCCAGCGGCTCGCGGGACGAGCACCCGGCCATCGATCATGGTGATGTCGGGCCAGGGGTCGGCGGCGAACCATCGGCTCGACGGTGAGATGTCGCCTGCGATCGTGAAGCCGGGCAGGCCGGCGAACGCGGCCAGCGCATGGCGCCCGAGCCCACTCTCGAGCATCCCGCCGGCGAGCGCGTCGACGCCGTGCTCGACACACCAGTCGAGCAGTTGCAGTGCCGCCGCGAGTCCGCCGACCCGGGCCGGCTTGATCGACACGCCACCGAGAGCGCCTTCAGCGAGGAGGCGTTCGGCGTCGGCGACGGACCCGACCGCCTCATCGGCCACGACCGTCGCCTCGACCGACGACACGAGCGTCGCGGTCGCGATGGTGTCGTCGGCGGGAAAGGGCTGTTCGATCACCGTGACGCCGAGCTTGTCGAGCGTGTAGAGCTCCGATACCTCGGTCGGCGCGAACGATCCGTTGGCGTCGACGTGGATCTCGACGTCGGGCACGGCGGCGCGGACCGCAGCAACGATCGAGGAGGCGTGCGCAGGATCGATCTTGAGCTTGACGCGGCGATACCCGGCGCCGGCCATCGCCCTGGCCCGCTCCACCGTCGTGGACTCGGGGCCGATGCCCAGCGTGGCGCCGGCGGGAACCGACTCGACCTCCACGCCGAAGTGCTCGGCGAGTGACTGATCGGCCCGCCGCAACAGGAGGTCGAGTTCGGCCATCTCGACGGCCGCGGCCGCCATGGGGTACGACTCGCGGTCGATCGGGACACCGGCGGTCAACAGCTCGTAGCCGGCGCGGGCGTGCTCGTGCGAATATCCCGGTGTGGTGAGGGCGCTGCACTCGCCCCAGCCGACTGCGTCGCCGTCGTCGAGCGCGACCACGACGAGCTCGCGGGCCGGCCCCGCAGTCGCACCGTGGGCGGCGCCGAGGTGCTCGCTCACGGGCAGCGACAGGAGCCGAACCTCCGAGAACGGGATCACGTCGTCACTGCCGATCGCCTGATCTTGCCGAGCGCGGTCCGCGGGAGTGCGGCGACGGCCTCCAGCCGCCTGGGCGCGCAGTAGGCCGGCAACTCGGCGCGCACGAGCTCGCGGAGCTCGTCGATCGCCGGCAGCTCGCGCCCGTCGGCGACCACGACCACGGCCGTCACGACCTGGCCCCACTCGGGGTCGGACCGACCCACCACGGCGACATCGGCGATCGCGTCGTGACGGGCGAGTATCGACTCGACCGGGAGCGGCCAGACGTTCTCGCCGCCGCTCACGATCATGTCGCCGATCCGCCCGAACACCTCGAGGCGGCCGTCGACGAACGAGCCCCCGTCGCCCGTCGGGAGCCAGCCGTCGTCGTCGGTCGGGACGATGCCGTCGCGGTAGCAGCGGAGCAGCATCGGCCCACGCACGCCGATCTGACCGTCGACGACTCGGACCTCGACGCCATCGAGGGGAACGTGCTCGTAGACCACGCCGCTGCCCGTCTCGGTGAGACCGTAGGTGGCGACGGTGTTCGCCGCCCGCCCCGGTGGCATCGACGACCCTCCCAACAACACGCGCCGGAATCCGTCGGTCGCCACCCGACCCAGCATGGTCGGAACCATCGACGTCAGCGTGGCGCCTCGCCGAACGGCGTCCGTCACCGCATCCGGGTCGAATCCGTCGTGCACCTCGACGGATGTTCCGGTGACGATGGCCCGGCACACCACCGACAGGCCGCCGACGTGGGACAGCGGCAGGCAAGCGAGCCACCGGTCGTCGGCCGGGTCGACGTCGAGGCGGCTCGACGAGGCCCGAGCCGAGGCCGCGACAGCGTCGTGGGTCAACACCACTCCTCTCGGGTCGCCGGTCGTCCCGCTGGTCGCGACCACCAGCGCGTCGCCCGGTTCGACCGGCACTGCGCCTGGCGGGGCGTGCACGCCGCCGGGCTCGACGACCCTGGCCGGAGCCAAGGCCGAGATCAACCGCTCCCGGGCCGGGGCCGGGAGGCGAAGATCCACGGGGAGCACGGCGTCGCCGTCGTCCCAGCAGCGTCGTAGCTCGTCGATGAACTCAGGGCCGGCCGGCAGCGCGAGCGCGACGAGATCGTTCATCTGCGCCGTCGGCGGAGTCGACGGCCGTCTCCGCTGGTCATGAGGGCTGCGATCACCGAATCAGGATCTGCCCGACGTTGTCGGCGGTGAGTCGGCCGATCGCGGCCGCGCGGTGTCCTGAGTCGGCCAGCCGGGCGAGGGCGTCCGATACCCGGGCGGGGGCACAGCCGAAGAGCAGCCCACCGGAGGTCTGGGCATCGGCCAGCAGGGTGAGCGTTCTTTCGTCGGCATCGCCCGAGGTGAACGGTCGCGCGTACTCGAGGTTCCGGGTCGTGCCGCCGGCGATGAAGCCGTCGTCGAAGAGTGACGCGACGCCGTCGAGCAGCGGCACCGCGTCGAACTCGATGATCGCGCCGACACGGCTCGCCGACGCGAGCTTCCCCAGGTGCCCGAGCAGGCCGAAACCGGTGATGTCGGTACAGCCGGTGGCGCCGGCGTCGAGCGCGACGGCTGCGGCGTCGCCGTTCAGGCGGGTCATGGCGTCGATGGCGGCTGCGGTGACCGCCGCGATGCGACCCCCGGGGGCAACCGCGTCGGGTTCGAGTCGCTTCACGGCGGTCGCGACGAGCCCGGTGCCGAGGGGCTTCGTGAGGATCAGCACGTCGCCCGCCCGACCTTGGGCGTTCGTGAGGATGCGGTCGGGATCGACCTCGCCTGTGACGGCCTGCCCGTACATCGGCTCGGGCCCGTCGACGGTGTGGCCACCCACGATTGCCCAGCCGCCCTCGTGAGCGGTCGCTCGTCCGCCGTCCATCACCTCGGCCAACAGCTCGAGCGGGATGACATCGCGAGGCCAGGCGACCAGGTTGAGAGCGAACAACGGTGTGCCGCCCATCGCGTAGACGTCGCTCGCCGCATTCGCTGCGGCGATCCGACCCCACGTGAAGGCGTCGTCGACGATCGGCGTGAAGAAGTCGGCGGTGGAAACCAGCGCGCGTCCGTCGGGCCGGCGCCAGACGGCCGCATCGTCGCCGGTCTCGGTGCCCACCAGCAGGTCCGGAGGGCGCGGTTGGTTGTGTTCGTGACGCAGGACCTGCGCCAGGTCGCTCGGGCCGAGCTTGCAGGCTCAACCAGCGCCGTGGCTGTACTGGGTCAGTCTCGTAGTCGTCGGATCCATCGAGCGCCAACCTACTCGGCGCGGCCCGGGGCCCGAGCGGCGCTAGCCGACGAGCGTCGCGGTGCCCGGCGGCGCCAACGCGATCCAGGTCCGGCCCGGCAACAGCTCGATCTCCTCGCCGTCGGCATCGACGTAGCGTGTCGGGCTCTCGAGCGATTCGCGGCTCCACGTGCCGACCTGCACCGTTCCGTTCTGGAAGACCCAGACCTCGCCCTCGCCGACGACCTCGGCCTCGGGCGAGATCGATGCCACGACGCTCGGGTGGTAGCCGACGACCTGCACGATCACGTTGGTCGGCGCGACCTGGACTCCGGCTGTGTCGAGGTGCGGGCTCCCGTCCTGGGTGCGCCGCCAGCCGCCGATGTCGGCGTCCCACCGATAGCTGACACGAGTCGCGCCGTAGTCGATGTCGGCGCCGCTGGTCGGCTGCGCGCCGGCCGGCGGGGGCCGGTCGGGTCGACGGAACGAGAACAGCGGGGGCGCGGCCCCGGCCTCGGATCCCGCGCCGAGACCCCAGAGCGTCGCAGTGCTGGAGAACAGGTTGTTCGGCGCCGACCGGCTGTTGTTGCGGAAGTAGGCGCTCCCGGGGGCAACGGTCGCTCCGACATCGACGATCGGGGACTCGTTCAATGCGGCCATCACGCCGGGGTTCCCGCCCGAGTTGCCGAGCAGCGGTCGATTCAGGTTGGCGAGGATCAACACATCGCTGGTGCGAACCGACCGGATCGGTCCGAGCGGGTCGGACTCGGTCGAGTGGAACAGCCCGACGAGCCGGGTGAGGTCGCCCTCGACGAGCTCCTCGATGACCACATCGGCCTGGTTGATCCCGGCCTGGGGCCGCGCCGCGGAGACATTGTCGATCTTCACGGCCAGCACCGGACGGGTGTTGTCGGTGCCGTCGTCGAGGCCGGTGAGCCGGGCCCGGCGCAGCAGGGAGCGCTCCCAGTCGAGCTCGAGCTGGATGGCTGCGAGCGTGGCATCGGTGGCCTCACGGTTGCTGACTGCCGTGTCGTAGGCCTGCTCGAGGCCGGGGAGCTCGCCGCGGCGATCCTCGAGGCGGTTCTCGAGATCGTCGAAGTGCTCGCCGAAGTCGTCGATCAGCTCGTCGTATCGATCGATCGATGCCGTGTTCCGGTCGAGTATCTGGGCGTAGAGAGCCCGCTCGATCGCAGGTCCGACGCTCGCACGTTCCTGCACGAGCTCGTCGATGAATCCTTCGATGCGTGGATCGCCCGTCACGTACTGCTGCACGGCCAGCGCGCGGCGGGACTCGACCGTCGCGGTGCGTTCGTACTGGGCCGCCGCCAGATCGCGAAGCGCGAGCTCGCCCTCGATCTCGAGTCGCAGGATCTCGTCGTGGGCCGTAGCGACGTCGAGGCCGGCCTCGACGATGATCTCGTCGAGCCTCGACTGTTCCTCGAGGATCTCGGCCTCCTCGTCGCTGAGGTCCTCGACATCGAGCTGTGCGTCGGCGGGTGTCGGCAGGATTGTGGGCACGGCCACGCAGACGGTGAAGACGAGAGCGATTGCCGATCGGCGCATGCGAGGTCAGGGTAGGCGCGTCGCCGGCGCGCCCGGTGTCAGGGGATGATCGACGCCGAGCCCCCGGCAGGACCGGGTGACCAGGTCGCGAGCTCGCCGTCGGCGATGAGCTCGGGATCGCCGTCGCCATCGAGCGCGAACACCCAGACGCCGTCCTCGCCGGTGAGCGCCTCGCCGGTGTAGACGAACTGGTCGCCTGCCGGTGAGAAGAACTGCACATCGGTCGCGTACTGGTCGAAGGCCGGCACGTACACGTCGAGGAAGACCGACGTGGGTCGGAACAGCGGTGATGTCACCGTCGACCCGGTTGCGGCCCGGAAGAAGCGCCACTCGTACCACGGCTCCTCGCCAGCAGTGACCTGGACGAGATAGGCGAGGGTGCCTCCGTCGGCGCTCCAGAAGAACGCGTCGGCCGGCGCCGTGTCGATGACGAAGGGCGCGCCGCCGTACACCGCCATCACGAACAGCAGGTCACGGGGCAGCTGATCGACGGGGTCGATCGGCTCGTCGGGCTGGAAGGATGCGGTGATCACGTCGGGGATGGCGGCCGGTGGTTCGTCGCGGACCTGCATCGCCACCTGATTCGAGTCCGGGTTCACGACGAACTGGAGATATCCGTCGAACGTGGCGATGGGGAGCCGTCCCTCTCCCTGGTCGCCGGTGCTCACGAGCGTGTCGACACCGTCGACGCTGTCGGCGAACAGCAGCGATCGTTCGGCATCGACCCAGACCGGCGCCTGGAACTCCCCGGCCTCGGAGTCGATGACGACCGTCGTGCCGTCGAGAGCGACGCGATCCAAGCGGAATCCGCTCGCGTGCACGAACAGTTCGTCGCCCCCCGGACCCCACGCGAACCAGTACGGCTGTCCGCTGTCGATGGGCAGCTCGGGCAATTGGCTGGCGATGTCGACGGTTGCGAGGCGGAGACCGATCGGGACGGACGCGACATATGCGAGCTGGCTCGACGACGGGTCCCACGCGAGTGCCGACGCTGCCCCTTCCGTTTCCGTCTCGTAGGCTCCCGTGCCGTCGAAACGGCTTGCCGCGAGGGCAGTCGTGCCGCTCTCCGCCTCGACGGAGGTCCATGCGATGCGACTGCCGTCCGGGGCCCAGGTCGGCTGTTGGTGGAGCCGGTTGTCGTCGGGCGAGAGCGGGATGGGCTCAGATCCGTCGGGGCGCACGGTGAGGAGTGTCGACGCCTCGGTCTGGATCGCGATCCGTTCGCTGTCACCGCCTCCGGTGGTTGCCTCCTCGTCGCCGTCCGAGTCCGACTGCTCGACCGGCGTCGGCGTCGGATCCGGCGGGGAGACCGGAGTCGGACCGGCGGAGTCGTCCGCCGTCTCGTCACTGCGACCGCCGGCAGAGCTCGCGCAGGCTGTGGCGAGGAGGGCCAACACGAGTGCGAGGAGGGCCAGATGGCGACGCGATGACACGCGCCAACGCTATCGGCGACGGAGGGCTTGCTGGTCGCGCCGGTCGGTCATCCGGTGGTGATGTTGGTGGTCCACGCAGAGCCGGTCCACCATCGCTGACGGGTCGCGTCGAGCGGATCCGGGTACCAACCCTGGGGGACCGCCGCGGCACCCGACTCGCCGGCCTCGGCGGCTGCCGCCAGCGACGCGCCCATGGTCGTGAAGCTCGAAGCCGGCACCGATGCCTGGGTGGTGGCGGACGCCGCGGCGGCTGCCGGTCCGAGTCCCTCCATCGCCCGCAGCGCGTCGATGCGGTCACGAAGGGGCGGATGGGTCGTGAACAGGTTGTTGAGCCGGGAGCCCTTGTGGCCCTTCTCGTGGTCGTCGGGCGACTCGATCCACAGATGTGACGTCGCATGTGAGGTGTGGCGGACGACGGTCACGTCGGACTCGAGCTTCTCGAGCGCTCGCCGCAATCCCGACGGGTTCCTGGTGATCTCGACCGCCGACGCGTCGGCGAGGCCCTCACGGCTTCGGCTGATGGCGGCGCGCAGCAACAGGGCAGCGATCGGCGCGAGGATCACGACGACCACGAAGCCGATCAACACGATGACGTTGGCCCCTCCGTTGTCGCGGCTGTCGCGGCGCCGACCGCCGTTGACGCCACCCCACCACAGCGCCCGCCAGAAGAGGTCGGCGATCAATGCGACCGCACCTGCCGTCGCCACCGCCACCGTCATGACGCGGATGTCGTAGTTGCGCACGTGGGCCAGCTCGTGGGCGAGGACCCCCTCGAGCTCGACCCGTTCCATCTTGTCGAGCAACCCCGTCGTGACGGCCACCGCGGCCCGATCGGGGCTGCGACCGGTGGCGAATGCGTTCGGCGCCGGGTCGTCGACCACGAAGACGCGGGGTTTCGGGAGACCTGAGGCGAGCGAGAGGCCTTCGACGAGGTTGTGCAGTCGTCGGTACTCGCTCGGGTCGGCCTCCGACGCCCGCGTAGCGAGCAATGCGATCGAGTCGGACCCGAAGTACGCGGCCGAGGTGAGGGCGAGGGCTGCGACCGCGAACACGACGCCACCGACCAGACCGAGGCCGAGGGAGAACGCCGCTGCGATTCCGACGATCGCCAGCAAGGCGAAGCTGGCGGTCAACAAGAACCAGGTGATGCGGCGATTCTTCGTCTGAAGGGAGCGGAAGTCGGTTGTCGTCATTGGCGTCGACAGGCAAGGGTAGTGTCGGATCGATCACCGGCAGAGAGGACCGTGTGGCATCACAGACTTCGAGGGAGCAGTCCGGGTCCGGTCGCGCCGGCCCGGGGCGCGACTCGGACCGCGGCTCGTCCGGCACCATCCTCGGTCTGGTGGCGGTCGCGTGGGTCGCGCTGAGTGTCGTCCTGCTCTTGTGGTCCCAACGCGTGCTCGCCGTCATCGCCGTCGTCGTTGCTCTCGCGGCGGTGGTCGCGTGGATCATCACCAGATCCCGCCGCGACGAAGTCTGGGCCAACCCGGATCTGTTCCTTCCGTCATCGGATCCGCTCCTGTTGGGGGCCGACGTGATCGCCCGGTACCGATGCCGGGCTCGTCGACGCGGCGCGGTTGTGGCCGGCCTGGACGCGCGGCTGCTCTGTGAGGAGGTGCTGGTGCGCCGGGCTCAGCCTTCGCTCACGGAACTGGTCGGGACGTACCCGATCGAGGTCGACGACTACTCGACCGACGATCTGATCGAGGTCGATCTGCACATCCAGGTCCCGGTGTTCGAGGCGCCACCGACCTTCGAGTCGCCGCGCGCACGGATCGGCTGGGTGGTCGAGGTGACGGTGACCGATGTCGACGGCGAGCGAGAGAACACCAGGGTTCCGGTCGTCGTCGGCGCCGCGGTGGCGGTGTGATCACCGTCGAGGTGGAGGCACCGGTCCACGAGCTCGGTGACACCGTTGTTGCCACAGTCGCGTGGGACGGGCTGGCCAAGTCACCGCGCGGATTCACGATCGAGCTCCTGGCCGAGACGGTCATCGACGGCACCGCCGACGTCGTCGCGCGGGTGGCTGCTCCCGTCGATGCCGACACGGTCTCGGGTGACCTCGAAGCGCGTATCGACCTGCCCCTTACCGGCCCGATCAGCTACGAGGGTGGCCTGTTCTCGGTCCGTTGGTCCGTGCGGGTTCTCGCCGATCTCGCGCTCGCACGCGACCCGGACGGATCGGCAGACCTCATCGTGTTGCCGAAGGGGAGTGCCGCCCGATGGACGGTCGAGGCCGCGCCACCGTCGTTGCCGTGACTGCCGTTCGCTGCGGGTGGTTCGGGTCGGGGACCCTCAGTCGACCTGGATCATGGCCATGAGCTCCGCCTTGGCCTCCTCGAACTCCTCGAAGCTGATCTCTTCGTTGTCGTAGCTCTTGTGGAGCCGCTCGACGGTCGCGAGCAGCTCGGCGGCGTCGAGGGACTCCTTCTCCGGGACCAACGGCCCGGGCTCCTCGGCGGCGGCTTGTTCCTCTTTTGCTTCGGTCCGGCGTTCTTCCCGCTTGGCCCGCTTCGCCGCAGCCTTGGCCGCCTTGGCCCGGTCGCGCTGGAGTTTCTCGAAGGTCGTTCGGCTCGAGGCCATCGCTTTCTCCGTCCTACATATTGCTTGTGTTCGGGACGCCGGTCCCGCTCGACGTCGGCTCGGAGCGGGGTCGATAGAGGGGTGTCGGCGCAACCCCGTGCATCGAGCGAGACCAAGCCTAGGGGCTGTCGGCCGCGATACCGACGCGCCGCCTCGGCGGTGTCGCTGGCGGCGCCTCCGCCGGGTTGGGGCCGTCATGGCGACACACTGCCGTGCCCGGGACGCCATTCGGGCCCGGCCAGAGGCCGGGCCCGGATGGACAGCGGTCACTCCGCCCGCTGCGTCCAACCTGCATTGCTACTCCGATCGGGACGGATACGCAAGCCGTCGAGAGGACCGACGCGACTGCAACGGTCATGACGCCTGGCACCTCGGGCACCATGTCGAGGTCCTGGCGTCGATCACCTTGCTTCGCAGTGGTGTGTGGCACCGCTCGCACGGCTGTCCTGCTCGGCCGTAGCAGTGGAGGTGGTACTGGTTGGCGCCGGTTCCGCCGTCGAGGTTGCGGTAGTCGCGCAGGGTCGTCCCGCCGTGGTCGACCCCCGCCTCCAACACCTCGACGATGGCCTCGGCGAGTGCGTCGGCCTGCGCCTTCGTGATGCGCCGGCGGGCCGGGTGCACCGACGCGAGCCACAACGCCTCATCGGCGTAGATGTTGCCGATGCCGGCGACCGGGCGCTGACTGAGGAGCTGGGTCTTGACCCGGCGACTGCTCGAGCGGAGCGCCCGGTAGAGGTGGGCACCGTCGAAGGTGTCGTCGAACGGCTCGGGCCCGGCCGCCGCGAGCGTCGGGATCGATGAGTGGTCGCCGAGCGGCACGACTCGAATGCGTCCGAATCGACGAACGTCGCGGAATGCCATCGTGTCCCCGTCGTCGAGTTGCCAGCTCGCCCGCATGTAGGGATCGTCGACGGGCCCGTCGCCGATGCTGATCGACCCGGTCATGCCCAGATGGATGACCAGCTCGCGATCGACGTCGAGTGCGAGGAGCAGGTACTTGCCCCTCCGTCCGACATCGGTGATGACGCTGCCGACAGCGAGGTGCGCCGGTGTGAACTTGTCGGAGGGATGGCTCTCGGCGGCGACGAGCGTTCGACCGTGAAGACGGGGGGCGAGCGCACGCCGAATGGTCTCGACCTCGGGGAGCTCCGGCATCGCCTCGACGGTAGTCCCGCGGCCCCGAATGTCCCGGCCCCAGCATCACCGCTGCAGGCCCCAACTGCCGATACCGCCGCGACGCACACCGGTATCGTCCGGAGGTGCCATCCGATACCGAGGTCTTCAGCGAGGTGCTCGACACCGCGAGCGATGAGCTCGACCTCATCGACCTCCCCGCCGAGCTCGACGCGTGGGTCTCGAGCGCGCTCGGATTGTGGCGTGAACCCGGCGTCGCGACCGATCCCGCCGGTGACGACACAGCATTCGTCGAGTGGCTGGCCGGCCGTGCCGAGCCGGCCGCTCGCACGATTCTCGAGGTGATCGCAGGCTTCGGGCTGGATACCGCCGGGCCCCGGGCGCAGTCCCATGTCGTGGAGCGATCACCGGCGCCCGAGCCGTCCGGTGCATGGGAGCTGCGGTCTGGGGACACCGACGAGACGGTGATCGTGCTCGGTTTCGCCCACGGCCCCGATGAGCACGTGTTGTTGATCGACATCGCGCCGAGTGGCGTTCTCGCCGATGTGCAGGTGAGCACCGACTTCGATCCGCTGGTCTCGGTGCTCGCGTCACAGATCGAGCTCGTCGAGCTCGGCTGCGAGGCCGCTGCGGCCCGGGTGGCCGCGGCGTTCGCCGCTCGGGTCGCCGAGCCCGGCGAGCACCCGAATGACTCGCTCCTGGCGAATCTGACGCTGTTGAGAGCGCGGCTGGCCGGGCTCGGGCACGGCACGCTCGAACCCACCTGGTCGATCGACCCGCCGATGCCGGTGCTCGACGACGAGGCCGATCGGTCGTCGCTGGCTGTGCTTCGGTCCGCGTTGGGCTCGGCTCGCGACGAGGTCTGCCCTCCGGGAGCGGAGGTTGCGATCGGCCGGGCGGCTGCGCTCGTCCGGTGGACCGACGGGTCGGGCCGACCGGTCCGCGAGCTCGACGCGCTGGCATCGTTGGAATGGGCCGACTGGCTCGGCGCGGTGCTCGGGACGATCCGAGCTGGTGTCGGTACGTCGCTGTCGGGGGCGATGCTCGTCGACTTCGTCAACGGCTGTCCCGAGATCACCACAGCCATCCCTGGGCGCGATCGTCCGTGGTTCGAGTGGGCGTTCGCGGTCGTCATCGAGTCGTGGGTCGACGTCGGGATCCTCGATACCGACCGACGCCTCACCGAGACCGGCGCATGGGTGTTGCCCCGGGCGCTCGCGGCGGCCTGGGGTGGCGACTTCGACGCCTGAGCTCGGCGTCCAAGCGCCGGTGCGTGAACCCGCCCCGTGAACCCGCCCCGTGTTCCTGACCCACCGGAGACGCGCGCTCGCCGGAGACCGCGCTCACGTCGGTGGTGCAACGTCCTGGAGCCGGCCGCCATCGGCAGCGCTCGCGACGGCGGCGTCGACGAGCCTCTGTACCCTGGCACCTTCGGCCAGATCAGGCTCGATCGGCTGCCGTCGAGACGCTGCGGTCAACCACTCGCGAGTCATCGACTCGGTGGTTCGGAACACATCGCGGTAGGTGTCGTGCACGCGGTCTCGCCGAACGCCGTCCCACAGCTGGTCGGGGACGGGTAGTAGTGCGGCCGGTCCGGGCTCAGCCGCTCGGACACCCCGTACCTCCTGGGTCGCCGACCAGTCGTTCACCGAGTAGAGCGTGCCATCGGAGCCATGGGCTTCGAAGTGGTGGGTCTGGTTGAAGTCGGTGCCCTCCCAGCACACGGCGCTGACCTGGAGCGCGCAGTACGCGCCGTTCGCGAACCGGGCATTGATGACGGCACTGTCCTCGGCCGGTTCGTAGTGGTCTCCGTCGGGTCGAGCGTCGCGGGGGACCAGCGTCGACGTCATCGCCCCGATCTCGACCACCTCGCCGAAGAACCATCGTGCCAGGTGCAACCAGTGCGACCCGAGGTCGCCGAGCACCCCGGATCCGGCCACGGCCGGATCGAACCGCCACTTGTACTCACTGTCGCGGGCGTAGCCGGTGTAATAGCGCATGGCGAGGTGGTAGGGCCGACCGATATAGCCGTCGTCGATCAGCTGCTTGAACCACCGGTTCGTCGGCATCCACCGATAGGTGAACGGCACCATGGTCGCGAGGTCGAGTGGGGCGGCTCGGGCGGCGAGCTCGTCGGCCTCGGCTGTAGTCAGCCCGATCGGTTTCTCGCACAGCACGTGGATGCGCGCGTCGAGCGCGGCCATGCAATACGGATGGTGGCTCTGGTTGCTGCTCGCGATGATCACCGCGTCGATGTCGCCGGATTCGATGAGCCCCAACGCATCGTCGGTGACCGTGTCGACCGACCAGTCCCGTGCCACCTCGGCGGCACGGTTCAGGTCTCGACCGCAGATGGCCGTGATCGCTCCTCGGGGATGCTCGGCGAGCGCAGGAAGGTACATCGAGTCGGCCCACCAGCTCGTGCCTATCAGCCCGACCCGCATGCCCTCGGCCCGCGATCGAGATGGTTGGTTCATCTCGTGCGCCCGACGTCGACCGCGGGCACTTCGTCGATCATGTCGCAGTGGACATCGAACATTGTTCGTCTACCTTCCGGGATTGTTCCGGGTTCCGGCTCGCTTCCGCCTGGCCGCAGGGCCCGGCGGGGCGGTGGTCGAACGGATACGCAATGACGGGGCGAGGACGTGGCGTGCCACCGATGATCGCGAACCTTCGAGGCGCTCCAGCAGTGTCGCGACCGCGAGCCGACCCATCTCGTTCCGGGGCTGGTCGACGGTGGTCATGGAGATGTGGTGGGTGGCGGCGAGTGCAACGTTGTCGTAGCCGACGAGCGAGATGTCGTCGGGGACGGACAATCCCGCGTCCTCGGTGCAGCCGAGCGCCCCGACCGCGGTGAGGTCATTGGCCGCGAAGACCGCCGTCGGGCGGCGACGGCGGGCCAAGAGCTCGCGCATGGCCGCGACACCACCTGCCTCGGTGAAGTCGCCCGACACGACGTCGGGTCGGAGGCCGTGGCGTTTCATCGCGGCCACGAAACCGGCGCGTCGCTGGGCTGCGCCGGCGCCGCGGCCGCCGTCGATGTGGGCGATTCGCCCGTGACCCAGCTCCACGAGGTGGTCGACGACGAGCCGGGCACCACGCGTCTCGTTGTTGTTGACCGAGTCGACGCGGTCGGACCGCAACGGGCGCCCCACGACCACGATGGGAACGGACTCGGCGGCCGTCTCGATGGCGCCGGCGGCCAACCGTGAGCCGACGATGATCACACCGTCGGTGCGGAACTCGAGGAACGTCTCGACGGCACGCTGCTCGCTGGCCGGCGTGAGGAACGCACTGTTCATCAGGAGTCGATAGTCGGACTGTTCGGCCGCTTCGTTGACCCCGTCGGCGATGTCGGGGAAGAACGGGTTGTGCAGGTCGTCGAGCACCAGGCCGATGGTGGAGGTCTTGCGACTGGCGAGGATTCGAGCCGCAAGGTTCGGGCGGTAGCCGAGCTGGTCGGCCGCGTCGAGGACCGCAGTGCGAGAGTGGTTGCTCACCTTCGGTGAGTCGCGCATGACGAGACTGACGAGGGCGCGCGAGACACCTGCCAGCCGAGCCACGTCTTCCATCGTCGGTTGACTCACCAAACCTCCGAACCGCTCGGCCCGCGATGCGCTGCCTTGCTTGACATTCCCGCGATGCAACCATAACAATTGGAGCGCTTCGATAATTGGAGCGCTCTAATCCCGGCGAGAGTCGGTTTGACAGCCAGGGGGACGCGCTGTTGTCGAAGAGTGCACGGGCCATCATGAGTCGCGTTGCCGGTGCCCCCATCTCATGGGGTGTGTGCGAGGTTCCCGGATGGGGGCTGCAGCTGCCGGTCGAACGCGTGCTCCGCGAGATGCGCGAGGTCGGCCTCGACGCAACCGAGCTCGGCTCGGTCGGCTATCTCCCGAGTGACCCCGACGAGCTCCGTGGCACGCTGCACGATCACCGGCTCCGGCTCGTCGGCGGCTTCAACGCCTTGGCGCTCGCCGACCCGACGAGGGTCGACGACTCGCTCGAGCAGGCGGAACGGTCGGCTCGCGTTCTCGGCGCCGCAGGGGCGAGCACCTTCGTCACCTGCATCGTCTCGGACCCGGCCGACTGGCAACGGCCCGAGCTCAGCCCGAGCGGCTGGAGCCACGCGTTCTCGATGCTCGACCGCGTCGGTGAGATATGCGCGTCCTACGGGCTCACGCAGGTCTTCCACCCGCACGTCGACTCCCACGTGGAGACCGCCGAGGAGATGCAGCGGGTCCTCGACGGCTCCGGTGTCGCGTGGGTGCTCGAGACCGGGCACATGCTCATCGGCGGCTACAACCCGTTGCAGTTCGCGCTCGATCACGGCGATCGAGTGCGACTTGTGCACCTGAAGGATCTAAGGTCTTCAATCGCCGCCCGACTCAATGCTGAGGAGCTGTCGCTCATGGAGGCGGTCCAAGCGGGGCTGTTCGTGCCCCTCGGCCAAGGAGATGTACCGATCGCCGCGGTTGTCGAGACCCTCGAGTCGCAAGGGTACGAGGGTTGGTATGTGATCGAACAAGACGCCGCCATCTCCAGCGCGGAGCCCGCGCCCGGTGATGGCCCCATTCGTGACGTGGAAGACAGCGTCGCGTTCCTCCGGCTACTCGATGCTCGACTGGAGGCCTCGTGAGGCACCCGACGGGCAGCGGTTCCGGAACAATGAATACCCGACTAGGAGGGGAATACCCGATATGAGGAAACTACGGTTCCTGTTTGCGCTGCTGGCGGTCCTGTCGCTCGTCGCAGCGGCTTGCGGAAGCGATGACGACGACGAAGGCGACTCCGCAGCCGATACCGCCGACACAGCAGACGACGCCGGCGACGACGCCGGCGACGATGCTGCGGCTGACGATGCTGCGGCTGACGATGCTGCTGACGACGTCGACCTGTCACAGGGCACAGACCTGACGTTCCATATGATCACGCACTCCGATGACGGGCCGTTCTGGTCCGTCGTGCAGCGCGGCGCCGAGGCTGCTGCCGCTGACCTCGGCGTCGAGATGGTATGGCTGCCGTCGGTCAACGATCCAGAGGTCCAGGTTCAGGGCATCGACACGGCCATCTCCGAAGGTTCCGACGGAATTGCGTCGTCGCTGCCGAGCCCCGACCAGCTGATCGGTCCGTTGCAGGGGGCGGTGGATGCCGGCATTCCGGTGATCACCCTCAACTCCGGTGTGAACGACTACCAGACCATCGGCGCGCTGACCCACGTCGGCCAGACCGAGATCATCGCAGGCAACGGTGCCGGTGAGCGATTCAACGCAGCGGGAGCGACCAAGGTCCTGTGCGGGATCCAGGAACAGTCGAACGTTGCGCTCGAGGAGCGTTGTGCCGGTCTCGCCGAGACATTCGACGGTGAGGTCGTCAGCGACTTCATGGGTCTCGACGCCGACCAGACTGCGCAGCAGAATGCGATCAACGCGGCCCTGAGCGCCGACCCCGACATCGACGGTTTCTTGGGCACGGGCCCGGTCATCGCCATGTCAGGACTTCGCGCCTCACAGGACCTCGGCCTCGGCCTCGCGGTCGGTGGCTTCGACATCACGCCGGAGCTCATCGACTCGATCGAAGCCGGCGAGGTCGCGTTCACGATCGACCAGCAGCAGTACCTCCAGGGCTACATCCCGGTCCTGTTGCTCTACTTGAACGTCACGAACCAGAACACGCTCGGTGGTGGTCTTCCGATCCTCACCGGTCCTGGCTTCGTCACGCCGGAGAACGCCGGGGCCGTCAAGGCCTTGGTGACAGAAGGCACACGCTGATCGATCCTGTCCGATCATGAGCGAACCCGGGGGCCGGCAGCCTGCCGGTCCCCGGTCGCTCGTTTCCATGTACTCGCTTCGCTGACCATTTCTGGGGGGTCTTCGTCACGATGAGTGATACCGCGGTGCCCGAGGCACAACCAGCCGGCGCTCCGGCCGAACACGACGACGAGGGCGACGAGCGACTCGCCTATCGCGGCCTGTTCCAGCGTCTCTTCATCAGGCCCGAGATCGGCGCCATGATCGGCGCCCTCGCCATCTGGGTGTTCTTCTGGGCTGTCGCCATCCCGTTCGGTACCGCCGGCGGCACAGCGTCGACGCTCGACCTTGCGTCGACGCTCGGCATCATGGCGGTCGCCGTGTCGATGCTGATGATCGGCGGCGAGTTCGACCTGTCGGCGGGCGCCAACACCGGTGCCATGGGCATCGTGGTGATCCTGCTCGTCAAGGAGACAGGTGATCTCGGCGGCGCGGGCCTCAGCCTCTGGATCGCGATTCCGATCTCGTTCCTCGTCGCCATGGGTATCGGCTACTTCAACGGCTCGATGGTGGAGCGAACGGCGCTCCCGAGCTTCATCGTCACACTCGGCACGTTCTTCGTGTTGAAGGGCGCCAAGCTCGGGTTCTCGAAGCTCATCGTCGACCAGATTCAGGTCGGCCGGATCGACGAGGGCCACGGCTATGACTTCTGGCGGAAGATCTTCGCCTCGGAGTGGGAGCGCAACGGCCACCAGTTCGAGGGCCGAGACTTGGTGTACACCTTGTTGGTCATCGGCGGGATCGCGCTGATCGCGCTCGCGGCGTACGAGATGCACTTCCTGCGCCGCGCGGAACGCAAGCCGGTGGGAGCGATCGTCCTCGCGGTCGGGACCGCTGTCGCGGTCGGAGGCGTGATCATCCTCCACACCACCGATGGCGTGAGCGGCAACTGGGTCGGTTCGCTCGTGGTCGGCGTCGGGATCCTCGTCGGCCTGTACGGCTGGTCGGAGTGGCGCTTCGAGCCTCTCCACGAACGGGGAACGGTGCATTTCCCCCCCGACATCATGCGTCTGTTCGGCTATGCCGCGCTGGCGCTCGTGTTGTCGGTCTTCTTCGCAATCGTGTTCGACTCCAGCGACGACTCGGACCTGTTCTTCCCGTTCACCGAGCAAGGCCTTCGGGCCGTGCTGTACGTCGGGTTGGCCGCCGTCGGTGTGACCATGTTGATGATCGCGGCGTCGAGGGCGCGGAAGGTGTCGCCGATGACGAAGAGCGCCGTCTCGATCATCACCGCCCTCGTCGTCTTGGGGCTCGCCTTCTTCGGCCGCAGCGAGTCTGAGTCGGTGAAGTTCCGTGGTGAGGCCTTCTCGGTGATGCTCGCTGTCGCGCTCTTGATCTTCGCATGGGCCCTCTTCGGGGCGCTCTTCACCGAGCGCACCAGCGTCGATCGCGCTGCCGATCGAGTCGGCGGCCGGATGGTCGCGATCGGCTTGATCGCCATCGTGGTCGGCATCATCGTCAAGCTCTTGTACACCACCGACGCCGAGATCGCAGCGGGTCTGGCACCGGCGAAGTTCAGCATGCGTTCCGTCTGGTTCGTGGCCTTCACGGCTGTCGCGACCTGGGTGCTCGGGTGGACACGGTTCGGCAGCTGGACCTTTGCGGTCGGCGGCAACAAGGAGGCGTCGCGTCAGGTCGGTGTGCCTGCCGCCCGCACCAAGACGCAGTTGTTCATGCTCGTCTCCGGTGCGGCATGGCTCGTCGGCATGTTGCTCGCATTCCGGTTGAACACGATCCAGTCGGGCACGGGTGACGGCCAGGAGTTCGAGTACATCATTGCAGCCGTCGTCGGCGGCACACTGCTCACCGGAGGCTACGGCTCGGCGCTCGGCGGCGCGATCGGTGCCCTGATCATGGCGATGTCACAGCAGGGCATTCCGAGCGCCCGCTGGAATTCCGACTGGCGATTCGTCTTCCTCGGGGCGATCCTGCTGCTGGCTGTGATCGCGAACAGATTCATCCGAACCAAGGCGGAGGGAATGCGATGAGTGATGCCCAGGGTCACCTGCTCGAGCTCGACAACATGTCGAAGTACTACGGCAACATCATTGCGTTGCGCGACGTCACAACGTACGTGAATGCCGGTGAGGTCACCTGTGTCCTCGGCGACAACGGCGCCGGCAAGTCGACGCTCATCAAGATCCTCGCGGGCGTCCACAAACAGACTGAGGGCCACATTCGCATGAACGGCCAGGAGGTCAGCTTCGACTCGCCCCGCGAGGCGTTGGCCGCCGGCATCGCCACCGTGTACCAGGACCTCGCGATGGTGCCGCTCATGGCAGTGTGGCGGAACTTCTTCCTCGGCGCCGAGCCAGTGAAGCGCCTGGGTCCGATCAAGTGGATCGACAGGGACAAGGCCAAGCACATCGCCAAGGAGGAGCTGGCGAAGATGGGCATCGACATCCGCGACACCGAACAGACGGTCGGCACGCTCTCCGGTGGCGAGCGTCAGTCAGTCGCCATTGCTCGTGCCGGCTATTTCGGCGCCAAGGTGCTGATCCTCGACGAGCCGACCTCGGCGCTGGGCGTGAAGCAGTCGGGTGTTGTGCTGCGCCGCATCGTCGAGGCCCGCAACCAGGGTCTTGCCGTGATCTTCATCACCCACAATCCGAGCCATGCGTACCCCGTCGGCAACCGCTTCTTGATCCTCAACCGGGGCCAGTCGATGGGATCCTTCGCCAAAGAGGACATCTCGCTCGACGAGCTGACCCAGCTCATGGCCGGTGGCGCGGAGCTCGAGCAGCTCCAGCACGAGCTCGAGTCTGCGATAGCCGCCGGTGGCGACACATGACGCCTGCCGACCGTCTCGTCCGGCGTCGACGGTTCTCCTCCTCGTCGGCGCCGGACGAGGTCGTCAGGACAATCTTCCGACGATGACCGACCTCGAACTGCTCACCGTCGGTCGGGTGAGCGTCGACATCTACGCGGAGCAGCTCGGGGTCCCCATGGCCGAGGTCTCGACCTTCCGCAAGTCCATCGGAGGGACCTCCACCAATGTCGCCGTGGCTGCAGCCCGCCTGGGGCATCGCGCCGCCACCGCCACCCGGGTCGGCGACGATCAGTTCGGGCGTTACGTCCGTCACGCGCTCGAGCACACGTTCGGCGTCGACACGCGATTCGTGGGGATCGATCCCGATCTCAAGACTCCGGTCGCGTTCGCCGAGCTCGATCCGCCCGAGGATCCGACGGTCATCTTCTACCGCGACCCGGCCGCGCCCGACATGAACATCAGCGTCGACGACATCGATCTCGATGTGGTGCGGGAGGTCCCGGTGTTCTGGATCCCGGCGTCGCGGTTCGCATGGGAGCCGAGCCGGTCGACGGTCCGCAAGCTGCTGGAGGAGCGAGGCGGGCGGTCACACACCGTGCTCGACCTCGACTGGCGCCCCATGTTCTGGGAGTCGACGGAGGAGGCAACCGATCAGATCGCCCCGATGCTCGAGCACGTCACCATCGCGATCGGCAATCGCGACGAGTGCGAGATCGCAGTCGGCACTCGCGATCCGGACGAGGCCGCCGACCGGTTGCTGGCCCGAGGGCTGGACGCCGCGATCGTCAAGCTCGGAGGCGACGGTGTCATGGTGGCGCTCCCCGACGGCACGCGCGAGAAGATCGCGCCGTTTCCGGTCGAGGTGGTGTGCGGGCTGGGCTCGGGCGACGCGTTCGGCGGGGCGTTCTGTCACGGCCTGCTCGAAGGGTGGGACCTGGTGCGAACGGTGCGGTACGCGAACGCCGCTGGTGCCATCATCGCGTCGAGGCTGATGTGTGCCGATGACATGCCGACGATCGACGAGATCGAAGCATTCCTCGCCGAGAGAGCTGCCACGTGACGCTCCTGAGCGACGATCGCTGGCGCGACCTGCTCGAGACCCGCGCGACTCGGCCCGAGGCCGTCGCGGAGGCGCTGGCCGGGCGTCGCCGGAGGCCGAGACTCACCGACGGCCGGCTCTTGCTCGTTGCGGCCGATCACACGGCGCGGGCCATGTTGGGCGTGCGCGACGATCCGACCGCCATGGCCGATCGGCGGTCGCTGCTCGAACGGCTGCTCGTTGCGCTGGCCCATCCCGGTGTCGACGGGGTGCTCGGCAGCCCCGATGTCATCGAGGAGCTCGCGTTGCTCGGAGCGCTCGACGACAAGCTGGTCGCGGGCTCCATGAATCGGGGTGGTCTGGAGGGCGCGACGTGGGAGCTCGACGACCCCATGACTGCGTACTCGGCCGCTGCCATCGCCGATGCCGGCCTCGACGCCGGGAAGGTCTTGCTCCGGATCCACTGGGGCGACGCAGGGACCCGCGAGACCATCGTCGCCTGCGCCCAGGCGGTATGCGAGCTCGCCGACCGCGGCCTCATGGCGTTGGTCGAGCCGCTGCCGTACCACAGCGGTGCCGACGGGAAGCCAACCCTGTGGTTCGACCAGATCGCCCTCACCAGAGCCATCGGCGTCGCTGCCGCGCTCGGCAACACGACAGCACACACGTGGCTCAAGGTGCCGGTCACGGCCAAGATCGAACGCGTCCTCGCGTCCTCGACACTGCCCGCTCTGATTCTCGGTGGATCCCCCGGTAAGGACCCCGAACGGGAGTATGCGGCGTGGTCGCGCGCCATGGAGGTCCCGACCGTTCGCGGACTCGTCGTCGGTCGGGCCCTGCTGTATCCGCTCGACGGCGACGTGGCCTCGGCCGTCGATCGCGCCGCACGGATCGTACGCCCCGGAGGGAGCTGACATGGACAGTCTTCATCGCCCGAACGGGTCGCTGGCCGGCTCCGGAGCTCTGATCGGCCTCACAGCCGACGATGCCGGCTGGACCTACTCCGGGCTACGGGTGGTCGATGTTGCACCAGGCGAGCCGATCTCGTACGACACGGGGCCGACCGAGGCGGTGGTACTGCCACTGTCGGCGCAGCAGCTGACCGTCGAGGCCGATGGCACCCGGTTTTCCGTCGAGGGGCGCCGTTCGGTCTTCGCGAGGGTCACCGACTTCGCCTACGTCGGGCGTGACACCACGGTGACGATCGTGTCCGAGACCGGCGGGCAGGTGGCGCTGCCGAGCGCTCACTGCGACGACCGTCTCCCGCCGAGGTACGGCGCCGCCGAAGACGTTGCGGTCGAGATTCGTGGCGGCGGACAGGCCACACGCCAGATCACGAACTTCCTCAGCCCCGAGGCCTGGGATCACGCCTCGAAGCTGATGTGCGTCGAGGTCTACACGCCCGACGGCAACTGGTCCTCGTATCCGCCGCACAAACACGACGACTCGCCCGAGTGCGAGGTGAACAACGAGGAGATCTACTACTTCCGCATCGGCGAGGCCGGAACCGCGGACTACACCGAGACGGGGTTCGGGATGCATCGCCTCTATACCACCGACGGCGAGATCGACGAGAACGTCGCCGTGCGCGACGGCGACGTCTTCCTCATTCCGCGCGGCTATCACGGCCCCTGCATCGCCGCGCCCGGCTACGACATGTACTACCTCAACGTGCTGGCCGGACCCGGCGGCGAACGGTCGATGGCCTTCTGCGACGATCCCGACCACCACTGGATCCGCGACACATGGTCCGACGACGATCTCGACCCCCGGTGTCCATGGTCACAGCGGAGGGGAGACA